>JAGWBV010000023.1:0-46666 GCA_021295715.1 Candidatus Poribacteria bacterium
AGAGGTATTTCTGTTTTACACCAAAAACATACTTATTCCTACTAAATTGACACCTATGGTGCGGTTTCTAACCGCACCGATCAATTATGGACTTTACTATAATGTCATATGGGAGATTCAATCAATGGCTTATAGCAATTTTACGCTGGAAGCAGTGGTGACGGGGTTTCAATTAGAAATCGTTGAATCCGCGGCACTCTTTGCTGAAATAGAAGCGGTAGTTCCAAGCCCCTATCTTACAGAAGTCCTAATGAAAAAGGTTCAGTTAGCTACCGCAATAGGGACAGAGAAGGCAAAGTCGGAACTGATTGTTGCTGATATTTTGTTTGAACTCCGTGAGCAATTCAATCATCGGATCAGTTTTTTTTCTGGCATTGAGTTCAGTGTTGATGAGGAAAGCGGATTAACCGGGGTATGCGATTTTTTGGTGAGCCTCTCACCCGTGCAGCATTTGTTACAGGCACCTGTCATCGTCCTTGTTGAGGCGAAAAAGGATGACCTGAAACTGGGTATGGGACAGTGTGTCGCCGAGATGCTCGCCGCCCAACGCTTTAATGCTGAAAGAGGAAATGATATCCCTTGCGTTTACGGAGCTTCCACGACAGGAATAGATTGGCTGTTCCTCAAGTTGGACGGAAAATGCCTGCACATTGATATGGTAACCTACGCGATTGAGCGGTGTGACAGAATCCTCGGTATCCTCTCCAGCATGGTCGCCCAAAAAGCATGAAACGAAAACAAGTGGATGTAACGAGACTTACGTTATGTGCAATTTCTTCTTGTGGGCTTCTGCCGAACCTATTACAATTTCTTTAGCACCTATCATATTATGCGGGGTAGGTGCTTTTTTCTTGCAACACCTTATGGATTTCGACCATCGCAAGCGTATCGAGTTTACAGTAAGTTCTCAAACGTCGATCCCATTCTTGCTTTTCGGTTTCACTGCTCGCACTGAGCATCAAATTCCAAACCGCTGGCGCGTCTCCGCCCTCTTGGATGTCTAAAGTCTTATAGGAAAGCGAAGGCACTAATACAGGAAGGACCGTCTTGAGGGATTTAGACCCACAGAAATCCGGGTGTTCGTAGTGTTTTCTGAGCACCGTTAACTGATCCCAGAGTCTTTTAATGATTGATCGAAGTGCCGAAGCGTATTCCGGAAAAGATTCAGCCAAACCTCTGAGTATCCGACGTTCGGTGGATAGATTGTAAACGACGATGGAACCTTGGTCGGAGATGTGCGCGAGCAGGGAGTGCAAGAGCGGCGGACGTGGATCGGTTGTATCAGGATGCAAGTATTCGTGATGTGTAACCACACCATCAGATTGAAGAATGTGACAACTGAACTGAAACGGAAATTCTTCGTATACCTTGAAACCGTTGAACCGTGGGACCACAGGTCTATCGGCTTCAAAGTCGAGAAAATGGATCGGATATTGCAAGTTTGCTAACGCTCGTCGAATTGCGGCTCTGTTGATGACTGGTCTGTTTTCGAGAACGCTGTCAACATAATTGCTTTGTGCCGGTGTCAACGGGAAATCGGTTGGGAGGTCGGAGAGACGAAAAATGCCACTCTCTGCCAGCAAAGTCGCTTCAGGATCTTTGATTTTCGGAATAGTAAAGACCGAATTTTTAGGCATAAACGCCCAACAGGGTGTCTTGAACGGGCATCTATAGGGTCGGTTACATAGATTTTTCCCAATCAGGACGCTCGGTTCAACATCGCTGTGGCGTATCGTATTGAACGTCCGTAGAGCGTCAGGGACTTCCTGTTCTAACACATTAACCTTATCCGTCACATCTTCAAAAACAAACAGATTGGACAAATCAGGATAGACGCACGCTTCGTTTAGGAGCAGCAATTGCGTCGCAGAGATCGGTACATCAGATGCATCCAATATGTGCTTTTGTAGAGCCAAGTTAAGGAGATATTCCTTTTTGATCTTCTTCGATGCTCTAAATTCAATGATGTGCCACCCTTTTTCGTTTTTTTGGAGAATATCGGATTGGACGAAAGCACCATTTGAATGGAAGGCAGCGTTGAAGATACAGGATTCGCCACGGCTTATTGCGGTTTCGGTTTGCCAGACGGCAACATCAGGCTCTTCAGCGTCAATGTACACACCCTCTGGGAATCCGGAGTAGACGAGGGTTTTTAACGCTTTGCGTTGCTCGAAAAGTCTCTGTTGGAACAAGGAGAAGGGCGGTGCTTTTTCGGGATGTTTTTCTTCATACCAGAGCCGTTTGAGACAATGGATGCCGTTCAAATACTTTGCTGTTGTGAGGTAGCTTGGCATTGATACGTTTGGGAATAATGAAGGTTGGGCGGGCACTAAACCCGCCTCTTAATTGTGTTTCGGCGATCTAACACGCAGAACGGAGTGCTCAGTTGAAATGCTGAGGGTGTGGAAAGGTTACAAAGATTACTTAGTACCCCAGCAATTCGATGCCTTCTTTATAGGTCGCTGCGGAATGTTGTAAAGAGCCGATTTCGTCATCCGTTAATTCGATCTCAATGATCTCTTCCACACCGTTTCCACCGAGTTTAATCGGAACACCGATATAGAGGTCGTCAATACCGTATTGTCCGGTGAGGTGTGCAGAGCAAGGGAGCAGCCGTTTCTTATCGAGGATGATAGCTTCTGCCATCTGTGCCAACGAGGCACCGGCGGCATAATAGCCACTCGTTTTAAGAAGGTTAACGATTTCAGCACCACCGTCGCGAGTCCGTTGTGCCATCGCTTCGATGCGGTCTTCCGGTATGAGTTGCGGGATCGGGATACCGTTGACGGTCGTATAACGTGGGAGCGGAACCATCGTGTCGCCGTGGCCACCGAGGACAAGCGCATGGATGTCTTCCATGGAGACACCGAGTTCGAGCGAGATGAAATAGCGGAACCGTGCCGAATCCAACACGCCTGCCTGTCCGACGACGCGATCGGATGGGAAGCCTGAGACCTTCCACGCATGGTAGGTCATGATATCGAGGGGATTCGTGAGCATCATGATAATGCAGTCTGGCGAATTTTTTACGACGTTCTCTGTGACGCTACCAACGATATTGGCGTTCGTTTGCAACAGATCTTCACGCGTCATTCCCGGTTTTCGTGGGGAACCTGATGTGATAATTACGAGATCGGAGCCTGCGGTTGCTGTGTAGTCCAGATCTCCGTCGATTGCAGCATCAAACATCTCTACGGGACCCATTTGTGCCATGTCCAATGCCTTACCTTGCGGGACACCGTCTACAATGTCTATCATGACGACATCCCCGAGTTGTTTTTGTGCGATCAGAAACGCCGCTGTTGCGCCGACGTTTCCCGCACCGATAACACTGATTTTTTTTCTTGCCACTTCTGCCTCCATTGTGAAAATGTATGATTTGTTATGCTTAGTTGACCATACTAAATTATACCCCAAAATTTGAAAATAATCAAGTTTCCTGTGTTTCCTGTAGAACGGATTGGTCAGCCATGAGGCGCGGGCTCCTATCGGAGGAATCGGGGACCAGGCCATCCGATTACGAAAGAGGATGCGGAAATGATACCGGCAACTATGAGGATATAAAACCACCAACGAACGGTACGAAACTTCGGATATATCACCTTTAAACAGTAATACCGATAATTTGCTAACCATATCACAATGCATTCAATGCCGCCCTCTATTATGCGATCGTAACTGTTACCTGAAATGAGACGAATAATGTAGACGCTTCCAAGAGATACAGCAGTGATGGCATACGCAAGTGTGAATCTATCTGATGTCCCAAAGGTGATAATCTGTTCCTTTAAGGCTGCCCTCCGTTCTTTTAAGACCTGGTTAGGTTTTTTGAAAATTTCTTTCTTCATCGTTTAATCGAGGGCTTTTGAAAAAAAAAGGCGAGGTGGATAACCTCGCCCTAAGAAATTACGGAATTAAGCATGCCGGGGTCCCATCGCAAGCGTAGGATCGTCCCCAAGGTTTTCAAGAAGCCATCCGCGCAGCGGCACATCGTCTTCCGAAGGGACGTAGCGTCCGTTGTTTCGGGTAGCGGCACCGAGCAGTTGTCGACGAATCGCATCGCACTTTTCATAGAGGGGTTCGACCGTCATCTCGTCTTTCGGACGGATCCAACGGTAGCCGTAGCCGTAGAAGAGTGCCTTTCGGGTCATTTGGGAGTTGTTTGGACTCCGCGAGTGCCAGAGGCGTCTGTCGAAGAGAACAGCGGTTCCGGGTTCCACACAGACCGGCATCGCGTCGTCAGGGATGTCCTCTGCGGTTGCTTCGCGTGGGTCGCGACTGATTTCGGACGTTGGAACAGTCATATCCGACTTTAGATGGCTGCCGGGGCGGATGTAGAAGTTACCACGTCCGGGTTCAGAGACATCTGTGAGGAAATATGCCACTTTCAAGGACAAACGCGGGCGTGGATCGGTTTCCAACTCGATGTTAACGCGTCCACTGTCTTGGTGCCATTCCAACCATCCTTCACCCTCTTCGGCATCGGGTGGGGCTGGCGGTTTAACGTGCATGTGGGCGTGGTATAGGTAGATATTCCATCCCAAAATTCCCCAGACTTTCGGTAACGTCGTGTGCAGATCAACGAGATTTAAGAGCGCGTCGTCGGCACCTAAGAAATCCGACCAACCCCAGTGTGAGTCGGGCTTTGCTCTACCTGTAGCGAGTGCTTTGTTGTGCAACGTGTCCACGGCGTGTATGAGTTGTTCCCGCATTTCAGTAGAGAGGGCGTTCGGGATGTATAGGTAGCCATTTTCTTCAAAATGAGTGCGCTCTTCTTCTGTAATTAGGTGAGGAAGATACTTCTCAGGCGAAGCTTCCATGCCCATCTTAAGAAGTTCTTTCATGATAAATCCTCCTGAGTTGCGCCGTTGCTTTTTCTAACGCGCGGGGCGCGTCTCTGCAAACATGGGACGGATTACCGGACAAACTCCGCGAGGAATTCGCGTGAGCGGCGCAGACCGTCCGATTCTGCTTCCCACGTTCGCCAATACCGGTAATCTTCAAGTTCTACGCTGACGATCCCATCAAAACCCTCGTCTTCTAAGCGTTGAACCACCCTCAACCAATCCACTATCCCGTCACCAGGGATCGTATAACGCCACCAATCTTCACCGAAACCGCGTGCAGATTGGAAACTCGGTCCCAAATTACCGTGTAGGTAGAGTGCTTCTTCGTCGAAGGCTGTGTCCTTCCCATGGACATGTTTGACGTAGGGCGCGAATTCGTTCAGGGCGCGGATATAGTCGATACCGATTCTGACGAGGTGTGATGGATCGTAGTTAAGTCCTAATCCCGGGGATGAACATTCTGCGAACATCGCACGCCACATCTCCGGTGTACAACCGAGGGCAGGATACGCGGGACCGGGACCGGGCCATCCCTCTACCGCGATCGTTACACCTTTAGAGGCGGCGAATTCGGCGATAGGTGGGATGGTTTGCTTCCAAATATCAAAGTTTTTTGCTCTGCCGAGACTGGCATCTTCTGGCACAAAGACACAGAACATAATATGGACATCGTTGTCAGCGGCGGCTTCGATGGCGGCTTTTGCTGCCGAAGCCCCGGCTCTCTGTTTAGATTTTTTTGCGCTGAGTAAGTCGCTGACACCCGGGAGATCCGCGCTCCCGATCACAAGACCGGCATCTCTTGCTGTTTGGACAATTTCGGGGGTCGTTTCTCCAATGTCAACGGCTTCAAACCCGTTATCCGCACACCATTTACAAAAATCTGCGAAAGGCAATTGTCGGGCTGTGCCCGGAATTCGTAATCCTATTTTCATATTTTTAACTATGGTCCTTTGAGCATCGCTTCACTATGTTTCTGGATGGTTTCTGGTTAAGTACGAAGGGGTTTCAGTGTAGGAAACTGTTGGTCGCCTACGCACGAAGAGGCACAACCTAACAGGTTATGCTACAATAGTCTCAAACCCGTAGCCCGTAATGTAATGGAGGGCGGATTTGAGAAAGGTACTTCAACGTCGAAACGTCCGTTGTTCCTCCGCAAGGTAAAATTAAAAATTAAAAACCCATGAGTCCGCAGCAGCGGCGACAGACGGGCATCGGTCCATCATTACTCACGGACTGTCGGAACTTCATCGCCTTCTGGTTGTTCCACATATCGACAACCTTGTCCGTTTTGATATTACCAATGATGTAGTCGTGATAATCGCGACAGAGGCTGACGTCACCGTTGCTATCGATCTCCATAGTCATGTAGATACTGACACACTGATTGTACCCAAAGGTCTGCTCGTGATCTGTGTAATAGCGTTGGATTTCGCCTTTTGTGTTGAGCCTCGGCATCATAATCGGTGGACAGCGTTTCTGTTCGTTGGAGAGGCTTTCCATCTCTTCAAAGCGATCCAAGATGACACCGTGATCAAAGTCCTTCCATGTCCCTATCCACCCGTAATGCGTTTGCGGTTTGAATCCGAAGCGTTTTTCAAACTCTTCTGTGTGTTCCTGCGCCGATTCGGAATCTATCCACCACGTCAAATAAAATATTTGCGCATCGGCATATTGACTCGTGAACTTATAGAGATCCACGACATAATCGATGTTATACATTGTGACGCAGCTCAGCGGGACAATATAAGGGAATGCGACATTCCGTTTCTCTTTTTCCGCATTGAGTGTTTCCAGCGCGGCTTTGACATCCTTGAAATTGTCATAGTTTTCAGAGACACCGGGACGCTGCGTGTTGTGGATCTCCTCATTCGGTCCATCAACGCTCAGATAGATAATTTTGCAGGTTTCCAAGATGTCATCGGCACGTCTTGCGATGTTGGTTGCGTTACTGACGAGTGATATCGGCATTCCGCGCGCTTTGATGTAGTGCATCAATTCGATGATACCCGGGTAAAGCATCGGTTCACCACCCCAGATGTACCAAACTGGGGACCAACCTTGGTCGACAATCTGATCGACGAGATTCTTGTAGACTTCGACAGGGACTTCGCGTTGTTTGAGATCTTTGAGAGATTCCCCGACAAGATAACCGTTATCTCCCCATTGTCCACAAGAATGGCAACGGAGGTTACACATGTCGGTAATGCGGAGGCTTACCAGTTCGATGGGGTCTCCTTTGCCGTGTTTCGCACCGAGCGGGTGCCGCCAGCTGAAACTTTCTTTGGCGAGTTGGTAACGCATGAACTTCCGCGAAGTCCCCCAATCCTCCGATATGGCGGTGGCGAGTTCGTTAACGAGAAATCTTGATGAGATTCGACTTCGTAGTGCCATCAATGCTCCTTTATGTTGTGACTATCGGCAGTTAGGTCGCTGTGCTTCCAGCAATTAGGTCGGATGGCTACGCGATCCTTTCAGCAATCTCTAACAGTTATTTGACGTGGATCAAATCCTCTGGTCTGACCGCCATTTTAAGATTTGTCTTCCGGTTTTACCAGTGTCAGTGCCGCAGAATTCATGCAGTAACGCATGCCTGTCGGTGGCGGTCCGTCGTTAAAGACGTGTCCGAGGTGTGCATCACACCGGCTACAGACGACTTCGGTGCGTGGCATGAAAAATATGCTACGGTCCGATTTCGTCTCAATGGATTCTGGGGAAACAGCGTCCCAAAAACTGGGCCACCCCGTTCCTGAATCGTACTTGGCTTCGGAACTAAAGAGCGGGCTTCCACAGCAGATACAGTGATAGGTGCCTTCCTCTTTGCTGTCGTGGTATTGCCCTGTAAAGGCGCGTTCTGTCCCCTTCTTCCGGGTTACCTTATATTCTTCTGGTGTGAGTTGTTCTTGCCATTCTTCTTCTGATTTAATAATTTTTTCGGCTTCTGCCATTTCTCCTTCCTCCATGAATGTAGTGAGTTTCCTACATCAATACTATACTACATTCTAAAAAAAAACGCAAATGTGTTTCAAAATCTTAACTTTAATCGTTGTTTTTCCGTCTGGACTTTACCGTCCCTAAAACCCGACATTTCGTTGCCGACAAAATTTCGTAGCGCACCCCACCCCAGGTAATTTTCCGCTGGAATACTGCATAGAGGGCGTTCAGGCCTCCGAGCAATAGCGAAACTGAAGCGACATAAGAGGTTACGCCAATTGTCTCCCGCATCTTCGGCATTTCGCGAAGCCATTTTGGTAGATTTTTGGCGTAGAGCCTGTAACCAAATGCTTCCAGAAACGGAATGAAGACAATCGGCAGAAACCCGTCACGATAAAATAGGAGTGGAATCATTCCAAACACACAGAGACTTTTCGGGAGAAGCACGATGAGGCTCGCGAGCCACTGCTTCCAAAGTCCCATGTGGAAGGTCATAATCATCTGGCGGTTCGTGAATTCCACAATTTGGCGCCATGTCCGATTGGTGGTGCGTGTAATTGCTACGCAATCTGGGACAAAATGCACCTTGTGTTTAACATCTTTCATTGCCAAAGTCGTATTGTGATCTTCGATGGTGGCTTCTTCCCAGCGTTGAAGGATGTGTGCCTTCTCAAGCATCTCGCGTCGAAAGGCGTTAGAACCGCCCCAGACCATTGAGAGCGGATGATCACCTTGGAAACTCATCTGGAAGTTTACCCAGATGGCTTCCACCAGAGATGCGATATTCCATGTTTGCGGGAAATAGAAACGTCCACCCACGGTTGTCCCTATTTCTGGTTCTTGAAGCGGGTTCACAAGCAGCGTTAGCCAATCTTCGCGGATACCAACATCGGCATCTACAAACGCTATGACTTCGATATCATCTGGGAGTTTTTCTATCGCTGTCATGAGGTTCTGCACCTTTTGTGAGCGTGGCAGTTTGTTATCAACGATATTCGGTGCTAACAACACGTGTGCATGCGGATGACCGTCAGCAATGTCGCACAGATATGGATAAGAGACATCGTGTCCTACGTCCGCTTTCTGATGTGTGACGAAGAAGACTTCATATTCACCCACATACGTTTGATACAAGAGTCCTTCGGCGTGTTCTGCTGTGTCGGCATCCCATCCATAGTGAGGCGCGATGATTGCCACCTTTGGGGTGTAAGTCGGTCGATCCGCCCTACGTTCGCGCCGAGCGTACCGAAAGGACCGGCTAATAATCAGCAGTTCGATAATAACGAAAAAGTAAGCGGTTGCGATAATATAGATCTGCATAGTGGTTGTTGGTTAACTGAAAACTATTGCGGCGTCCGAAGCCGTGTAAGTGTAGTTTTCAGTTTCGGAACGAGTTCCGCATTAAGCAGAAAGATTAAATTCGGTTCGTGTTGAAGCCGAGCGTAAAAACGCCCGGATGCCTCTGTCGGGTTTCCAACTTGCAAGGTATACACCTTCTGATTCCGCAATTCGATGGTAATTTGGAACTGCGGGGTGCTGAAGCCTGTCACCGCATCGGTGAGTGCGGGTTCGCTCCGAACATAAGTGTCTGCCATCAGATCATCGAGTTCGTAGATGATAGCGTTAACTTCTGCGTTGTTCGCCTCTTCTTTCACCGGCGAGGTGAGTCGCCAGTTCGTCCCGAGGCGTTGGCATGTCAGCGAATCTTCTCCGTGCAAAGTGAACCGAATCGCGTCGTCAATGTGGAAGTTGAGAATCTGTTTATCTCTTAACCATGCCGCACCGAGCGCAATCTTGTCGATTAAATCGCGTTCGACACGGGCGATTTGATTGGACGGCTCGGCTCTAACGTAGACGGTTCCGTCTTCGGTAGAGTCTCCAATATGTAACACCGCTGGTTTTTCTTCACCACGTTGCGTAAAGGCAACCTCAATTGACGGTGACGCTAAGCCGTAAAACGCAAGGTTTTTCGGAGGCGTGTCAACAAAAGCAGCAGCTTCGAGGGAATCTACGCCAAAAATCAGATCATCCACCACTTTCGCATCTGCCTTCACTTTTCCTGTCGGGGTTTGTAATTCCCATGTATTATCAGAGTTTTTGGTGCAGACAGTCGTCTCCTGATCCTGTTTGATTTGGATACGAATTGTATCCGTCCGTTGGAAGTCTATAATCCTTTTATCGCGCAGATCGAAAACAGATGTATTGAGAAGTCGATAGATGTCATTGCTGACGGTGTAGATGGCGTCTTGGTGAACGGATTTGACGTA
This sequence comes from Candidatus Poribacteria bacterium, assembly GCA_021295715.1. Classification (NCBI taxonomy): domain Bacteria; phylum Candidatus Poribacteria; species Candidatus Poribacteria bacterium. Next base: position 10,046 of record JAGWBV010000023.1, read on the forward strand.
GACGTGTCCCAGAGTCCCATTTTCTGGCGGGACTTCTGCACCGATGTTAAGCCCGTAGATGCTATTTCCATCTGTCAGTTTTATCTGGACGCGTGGCGTGTCTAACCCGGTCCTTTCTAACTCCGCTGGCGTATTCGCGTCTGCTTGGTCGGCTTCAAATGTTGACACCTGCAATGAACGCAATTCCGAAAGAAGATTCTCAATTTCTTGGGTGTCTGCTTTTGCTTCGATCGGATGCGTGACACGCCATGTCCCATCTCGCTTTTCGCAATTAAGGGTTGTATAGCCGTCAGCTTTCAGCAATCGGCTATCGGTAAGGAGGTTCTCTTTCTGACCGCTATTCCGCTGACCGCTGACCGCTGATCGCTGATCGCTATTCCGCCCTATATCTCTGGACGCAAGCTGAATCTTAGACACCGTTTCCGCGTTGAACTTAATAACCGACGGGTCGCGGAGGTCTGTCGGGGATTTCGTCAGATCGTCAAGCGCACTGGATTCGATCAAAAAGATATGTGCTTCGGATCTCTCTTTGACATAGACAGAAAAATGAATCGCTTTCTTACCGATAGAAAAGGTTACCGCTGGTGATGCCTGTTCTGTCCACAGCGAAAGTATGATGCTCGGTATATCCAGACCGTACTCTGCCAGCGTTGTTACCTCAAGCGTCTGCTTGATGCGTTTATTGAGTATGTCGTCTAACATTTGGTTCACTTTTTCACTGTCCGCATCTGCTTGAAAAGGGTTTTCCAATTGCCAGTTCCCAGACACACCTTTTACCAATTTCAGATCTTGGTATGCCTTATCCGCGAACATAACTTCCACCTGTTGGACCTTTTCTCGCGTTATACCGTAAACCTGATGGATCGGCGGTTTTTCACTTGTTGATGCGTTCTCTGGCGATTCCTGAAAAAATAGGAAATACGCGCCCGCAATGCCTCCGAGGAGAACTATAATGATAAGGGTCGTCCTGAAATTCACGCGTCCTCTCCTTTACGGCGTTGCCACCAAACGATAAGTCCAGCGAGAAAGACGGTTGAAGGTATCAGGAATACAGATGTTATTTGAACTAAACGTGTATCGTGAACGCGCATTTGGCGCAGCGTTTGCCCCTGTAAGTCGATAGGACGGATCGCGATGAGATCCTCTTCTAATGTAAGCCAATTGATTGTAGAGAGAAAGAGGTCGCGGTTTGCCTCTCGGAAAGCCGCATTCGCTGCGAAATCTGAGTCCCCAAAAACAACGATTCGCGTCGGACCGCGTGCGGCATTCCCATCGCTGTTTTGTTCGGCTTTTTTCTCAGCGGCAACGGCAACAGATACCGGGGGCGGCAGGTCTGTGCCGGGCGTGTAAGTAAACGATCCACTGAACGTGCCATCCGTGTCGCGTTGCTTTTCGCCCCAGCTGTCGTCTGTGCCACCAACGGTTTTGGCAAGCGATTTGACGCTGAGGTGCGAGACGCTATCTGCTATCGGTGTGACAGAGCGGGTCACAGGAAATGCGACAGGATCTCTCATCGCACGCGTAATCTCGTGCAGTTCAAACCCTGGGACCGGTGCGCGGGGTCCGAACAGCGGTACGAACTGGGTCTCGTCGATGACAATATCATTTCCGATCGCGATTCCCCATCTCCTCATGAGTCGAACGAGTCCTCTGTTTGCATCTTCTGCGGAGGCTAACGACGGATCGAGCATCAAGAACAATTTTCCATTACGCCTTAAGTATTTCGCCACTATGTTAATTTCATTAGCCGTCAAGGCGGTTTTTGGACCGGCGATGACAAGCAATTCACAATCCGCTGGAATGTCCGGTTCTGTCAAGAGCGAAAGGGAAAACGCCGCATAGTTCTGATTCTCTAACTCCGTCCGAACTTCACTATATCCGTCATTATTGAAATCACCGATTTCATGTTCTTTGTGACCCACAAGGAAGTAAACCTTTTTCGTCTCCTCTCGGATGAGTTTAAGAATCGCACTCGTGAATTTCTGTTCCTCAACCGCTCCGACTTTTTCGTATCGGTCCTCGCTATCGAAAATGATTGTCCCATCGTATCGCAGTTGATATCTGGTGCTCAGTTGGAGGTCGATGTAAGGATTTTTAAATGAAAAGGTTAAAAGTTCAGTTTCACGCTGGTACAATTCTAATATATCTTTCGCACGAGCCGCTGACTGTGAGGTTTCGTCGCTGAAAAACGCTATGACCCGGATTTCCTTTTTAAGGTCTTTGAGAACGGTCTGCGTTTGTTCCGAAAGCGTGTAAAGCTGCAACTTTGTTAAATCTATCTGTTTATCAAACTGACGGACAACAATAGCATTGACAAAAACCACAATGCCGATAACTCCAACGATACTTAAAGCGACGTTCGCTCCGTAACGCGCTTGGCGGCTGATGAAGAAATTCCTAAAATCAGTGAATCGTAAGCATGCGAAAATGCCGAGTGAGATCAGCGCGAGCAAGAGGCAGATCCAAAAAACGAGCCTCGCTTGAAAGAGCCAACTGGCGATCGCAATGAAACTGAAAATTAGCGTTAGGAAACCGAGGAGCGGACCTGTCACCCTTTTGTTGGCTTCCATGTTCTACCTCCACTTTGATGATTCAATCGACTTGAACGTCGCAAATAAGCAGACACATGTGAAACTGACGTAGTAAATAACGTCTTTCAAAAGGATGATACCGCGTGAGAAATCTCGGTAGTGTTCAGGAAGCGACAGGTAACTCAGGAATTTCGTTATCGGTCCACCGCGGGCTGAGAGTGAACCGATCACCCATAATGTTATGAGGATGCCAAAACTTGTCAACGCCGCGACGAGTTGGTTTTTACACATTGACGACATCAGCAAACCTAATGCCAGAAAGGAGGAACTGATGAGGAGGATACCGAGATAACCGCTGATGAGGAGTCCGCCGTCCAAATAACCGAAGCGTTGGGTCAGGAGTGGAAACAGAAGCGTTAAGCCAAGCATAATAAGGACCAATGTGCAACTCGCCAAAAATTTGCCGAGAACCACTTGTCCGTCTGTGATTGGGGAGGTAAGAAGGAGTTCAATCGTTCCCGATTTCCGTTCTTCCGCAAAGAGTTTCATTGTCAGCACTGGCGTAAAAAAGAGTAAAACAATCGCCATGTTACCGAAGAGTGTTTCCATCACATATCCACCGGTTCCGCCGACGTTGCTGGCACTGATGAGCAGGATGGAGAACAGGAACCCCGAAATCGCTGTAAAGACAAAGCAGACGAAATAGGCGATCGGTGAAACGAAATAGGTATAGAGTTCTTTTGTGCAAACGGCAAAAATATTTCTCATTATTTTTCTTGCATCGCCACGCGTGGAGATAGGCAATTAGGGCGTTAGCGGTTTTCGCTTAAGGTCCGCACGCGCCGTTGTTGCATACTACTGGCATTTTTTTCTATGCACCTCTCGCAAATTGTTTCCGAACTTTTCCAACGAAGAAGGGACCGAGGGATTCGATGTATTTCGTGGTCTGCTCCGTTTGACGCATATCCTGTATCAAGCGCGATAACGGATGTAGATCGGGACCAACCAATCCAATAACGAATTCGTTGTCGTTTGTATCTAATCCGAAACATGCGAGTCGGATGTCACTGGCGTATCCACCCGCGGCGTAACTACGACCGAGCAAGGCGTGTTCGCCTAAGATTCGACCCCGCTCACGGTATTCGAGACGATAGAACTCAGATTTTCGGCGCAGTGGATACCAAATCGCCCACGGAAACTCAGGATTGAGAACGTTTTGGAGGGGTCTGTTGAGGAGCCACTCTTCCAGATTCGGTTCTCTGCCACTTGAATACGTTCGACCTGTCATCGTCATTTCTGGACGATATGCGAGTTTCGGCGCGTCCTGTGCTTTTACGAGTAGGGCGCGTGACTCTGCCATTAACACCGCTGGGTCTTCTGCAATGAACAGCACACCGATCCCTGTCGGATGGTTTAAATCGTCGTATAGGACCGCGTTGAGACTTCCTTTCTCAAGTATTTTAACGAGAAGTCTGTGATCATAGCATTCTTTAAAGATGTGCAGTTGAAAGAACAAACGTCGGTCGCTCACCTGCAGTTTTCCGTCGATGGGCGCGCCGACTTCTTGGATATCCGGTGGTTCAGGACGTTGTGGCTTCTTCTGTTCGGTATTCATAAATTTAGGGTGAATCCAAAAAAATAGACATTTCAATGGGCTGTTAGAACGATGGTGCTCTACCACCGCTGGCGAGGTTTCCTAACCTCGCCGTTACTAAGTTCCAATTAATCCAAAATCTACCATATAATGGTTTTTCGCTTTATGACTGATGGCTGACGGCTGATCGCCGACTGCTATATTCAACGCTTTGTCGTGTACGACTCGCGAATCCACTCTTCGAGCACCTGATCGGGATTTTCCAAAACAGCCTTTGGGAAAGTGAATGTGGATTGTCCTGTGTTCTGTTTAATTAGGTTTAACCCGTGCTGGTAGCTGCCGAGGAGTTGGTCGCAGACCTGCTGGACTGTTTGTGCGTCTGCAATCGCACGTTCACAAATAAGCGCAGTTGCCTCATCGTCGAACTGAATTTGCAGTTGATGTTCTGCGTAGAACTGTGCTTCATACCGGCGAACCTGTTCATACATCACTGTCCTGTGGTTGTAGTCGGCGTCTCCGATGATTCGCTTGAGTTCCACATCAGGCGCATCGACAACTTCAGTGGTGACAACAAATTCCTCGACACCCGTGGACGGAAGTTCAAATTTATAGTTGCGCAGAACCTTTTCGCAGACCGTCATTAAAGCACGCGCTCCTGTTTTTTGCGCAATCGCTTTTTCGGCGATTCTTCGTAAACCGCAGTCTGAAAACAGGGTCGTGATGCCATACGCGCGAAACGCGTTTTCATATTGTCGGATAATGGAGCCTTCGGAGTGTTTCAGGATATAGAAAAGGTCATCTACGCCGAGTTCCGTACAAATGACGTGTACAGGCAGGCGTCCGATAAATTCGGGTTCAAAGCCGAAGTCGATGAAGTCTTTCGGTGTAACGTTCTCGAAATACTGGGTCGTATCGTCGGTTTGGCTGGTAATCTCAGCGTTGAAGCCGATTTTGTTTTGATGCATACGGTTCTTGATAATATCTACCATACCCGTGAACGCACCACTGATGATGAAAAGGATATGCCGTGTATTGATAACCTCTTTCTCGACCTTGCCGCTTTTCTGGAATTCCATAGCGGCACGCATCTGCGAGGCGACATCGTTTCCGCTACGCAGATCGACTTCGGTTTCCTCCATCAATTTGAGGAGCCCAATCTGCACGCCACGTCCACTCACATCGCGTCCCATAATATTTGGCGGTGTCGAGATTTTGTCGGCTTCGTCGAGATAGATGATGCCGTATTGCGCCAATTCGAGGTTATCTTCGGCTTGGGTTACCAACTCACGGATGAGGTCGTCAACGTTCGCACCGACGTAACCTGTTTCACTGAATCGGGTCGCATCCGCTTTGACGAACGGCACGCCGATGAGTTTGGCGATGTGTCGGATGAGGTAGGTCTTACCGACGCCGGTCGGTCCGAGCATGACGATGTTCTGTTTGGAGTAATCAGCCTCCGCAGCATCTGGATTTTCGTGGCATTCTCGGACGTGATTGTAGTGGTCACAGACAGCGATCGCGAGTGCCTTCTTTGCCTCGTCTTGTTTAATCACATATCGGTCGAGGTATTGTTTAATCTCCTTCGGTTTGAGGTCGAACTTCAGATCGAAGGTTTTTTTCGGCTCAGGTGCTTCTTCTTCTGCTTCAGACGACAGATCATCTGCAGATGCGTTAATTAAACGGACGCTCCCGCCGTATTTCTGTTGAACGAATTCTTGGAATTCCTTTTCAATTTCTTCGGGTGTGGGTACCTTCTTATTTGTGCTCATGACTATATACTACCTATCTTCTGTAGGAGGGAACTCCGATTCCCGACTCTCCTTCTAAAATGGGAAACCGAACCTAATTTAAACGGACCTACCCGCGAGTTCACGGCGGACAATTTCAGTACCGGCTACCATCGTTTTCAGTTTCGCGGCAGCTGCCCATCGTGCTGTTTGACTGAATCCACAATCCGGCGTGATGGACAGTTTTTCGGGACGCACGTGCTTGAGTGCTGCGCGCAGCAATGTCGCCACATCCTCCGGTGTTTCTACATAGTAGTTTTTGACATCGATAAGCCCAGCGGCGAGTTCTTTATCGTTCGGAAACTCGCTCCACAATCCGATTTCTGCCAATTCTCGGTTTGCGAATTCCAATGCGAGTTGATCGAAAGCTGCGTCTAAAATATACGGAAAAAGCGGACGATACGAGCGTTTCCCGACAGCTCTGCCGCGGTAGTTCCCGAAACAGATGTGCAGTCCGATCTTTGCAGAGACACCTTCAACGGTGTGATTGAACAGTTTAACGAACGCTTCAGGACGATCGGGATAAACGGCGTAAGAGGGTTCATCTAACTGGATGAATTCTGCACCAGCGGCGGCGAGTTGGCGGAGCTCTGTATTGATAATCTCCGCGCAGGCGTAAGCGACTTCGAGACGTTCTTTATAAATACCACCCGTCTGGATGCGTCCAGAGAGAGTGAACGGACCGGGACATGTCACCTTAAGCGGTTTCGTCGTTTCGTTCTTCGCGAACTCAAATTCCGCGAGGATACCGAGACCATCGGGAGCCGCGAGCGGGACAGAGGGCAACCATTTACCGCGTTGATCGTGTCCGTCGGGTCCCTGTGTTCTGGGTGCTGGAAGTTCTTCTAACCCGGTGAGCCGTTCATAGAAACCGAGCACGAAGTCTTGTCGGCGCATCTCACCCTCTGTGATGATGTCAACGCCGGCGCGTTCTTGATCGGAGATAGCAGTGCGGACTGCGTCGTCGAAGGTCTCGTTAATATCGGTTTCACCGAGTTCTCCGCGTCCGATTGCCTCTAACGTAACGCACAGCCAACTCGGTGGCGCATAACTTCCGATAGTGCTGGTGGGTATCAAAATGTCCGTATTTTTCATTTGTTTGTAGGTTTACCGTTGCCATCGTTTGATGCGGTTATGTTGAAACTATGAGAAAAACGCCTTTATCGCACCGCCGACACCAACCGCGGCGGCAATTCGGAAGAGCCAATTCATGAGCGTTTTCTAAAAAGTTGTCACTGCTTTTTTGCCAGCGACGGCTTCCTCCACTTTTCGTAATCGATCCTCCAAACCATGTATATCCGCCAAGAGGCGTGCCTCCGAAGATTTTATATCTTCCCGCAGCAACTGAAACATATCCAGCGTCGTGATTTTTTCGTCGTTCATTGTGAGCCTCCTTTAGAACCCCCAACGTTTGCATAGAAGAACGGCGGCATCGTCAAGGCGACCACATCGTCTTCCCCAGAGATTTCACGCGCCATCGCGAGTGCATCGTCTAAGTTTTTCGCCCAGTCAACACCAAGCCGTTGTGCAACTCTCGGTTCCTTCGGACCGACGAGGATTACCTTCGCGAGGTATTTCAGCGGATATGTTGCCCAATACCAGACAGTGAACGGATGGAAACCGTGATGCGCAAACCTGTTCCGATAGCAATCGATAAAATACTCGTCTTTTGCGTATTTTTCCTGAAACTTCTGCTGCATCTCAAAAGGTTCTGTCGTTTCGGCGAGGACTTCATCATAAAATTGTTTATAGGCGACGTGATACTCGTCGTGAAAGATCTCGTAGGTCGGGTTCATGATGATAACGACACCGTTCTTTTTGATGATGGGTTTGTTATAGAACCAATTGAAGACGTAGCCTAAAACATCGCTCACCACCAAAACCGGGTTGATACGCGCATCAACGGCGTAGGGACTCATATCGGGAAGTCCGAATACCAGCGTGCTGAATTGGCGTGGAATATCTATTGCCAACTGATCCTTCATTGACACTAACGTTTTCGCATGGACTGCATCGATGTCGCCTGCGTTGATTTGTATCGGTTCGTAGTCCGTTTGGACGCTCTTGAGTATCTTGTAACGCAACGATTCAGGCAGCAGCGATAGCGTCGCCGGTGTGAAGGTTTTCAGCACCCTCTCTGCGATGTTGCAGTCGCGGTTCGGTTTCCCGACGTAGCGCAGATGAAACGGATAAATCGCGCCATTCATCGCCGCTTCGAGTACCAAGATGGGTGTCTCTTTCTGAATCAGACGACTCATCCGCTCGATACAGGCGTGCATGTGCGAACCTTCAGGTTGCATGACGTGCGGGCTTTCCGATGTCATGTGCGGCGAGTGGTGCGGTGCAATGGAGTTATACGTCCCAAGACCCACCGCGACAGATTTATGCCCACCGTTGAGCGGGATCTGTATCATATCAACATAAATCACCAGATCGGATTCAAGGACTGCCTTATCCGTCTCAACGGTTTCGTCTTTTTCTGTCTGCCCTACCTGAACAATCTGTTCTGCATCCTCAGCATCGAAGTTTCGGAGTTGATGCGGATAAAACTCGTCCATGATGTCTTTTCCGAGCATATAGGCGAGTTCGTGTTCTTTCATCTTTCGATGCAACGCAACAGCGCACATCAGTTGGATGTTCTTTTTCTCCACGCCGTAGCTATAGAGCATCTTCAGAAGCGTCTCGGTCATGATCTGCCGCATATCCGGCTTTTTGGTGGCGGGGAAAGGTTGGCAGTTATCATCGAACAGGATAAGCACCTTTGAGTTGCCGTTAACGAGTTCGCGTAACGAGGGCATCTCAAGTGGGTTTTCAAATGCGCGCTGTGTATGTTCGCTCAGTGCGGCGCGCTTGATTCCCGGTAGCGGAGGTTTCGCGTAGTAAACCTCTGAATTGTCCGGCAATTTCGCGTTGATGAGATGATTTCCGAAGTAGGTGAAGTATTTCATTTATACGGGATAACTCGCTTCTTGAGACGGTTTCAGTCTATGTTTTTACGGCTTGCAATCACCAATCTATTTTACCATAATTTGTGGGAGTGTGCAAATTTTTTATCAAAGTTTCCGAGTCTAAAACCCCTTGCTTCAGCTGGGGGATACAGACTCGCCCTTTTGGAAAGGACCAAAGTGTTCATTTTTTCCTTGACGTTTGGCGAAAAATATGGTATAATAGCCTTACATCGTGGCGGTGGATTCTACCTCCTGCTTGGGAGTGCCACCGCACCGTTTAGAAGCGGTATCATGATGTAAAGAAAAACACGATGTATACCACAAACTATAAACTTTTCCGTGCGCCACGTAATCGGAATCTGAAACGAAAGACGTGGATTGCACACACAATATGGAACTACTTTCTCGGTTGGCAACGCACACGATATTCTCTTGGGCTATCGTATTTATCCTACAAAGAGATGTCGCAAGCGTTCACGATTCTGCGTAAGTCACATCCAGAGATGTTTGCACAGTGGCGTGAGTTAGATTCATGGGCAGCACGCCAAGTTTTAAAACGTCTTGATGAAGGTTACCAGCGGTTCTTTAGGAAAATCGCGAAACGCCCTCCAAAATTCAGATCGGTTCGTAAACCTTACTCGTTCACAATGTGTCCATCTGGATACAAGTTTGATACGCCTATAGCGGGGGATAAAGGATTTGGAATCTATAGCGATCGCGTGTCTATCATGGGAAAAACTTACCGATTTAATCTCAGTCGCCCTATATTTGGCAATATCAAAACTGTTACTATCAAAGAAGATGCACTTGGCGATTTTTACATGTCTATTGTTACGGATCATATTCAGTCCCATCTCAAGCCAATGACGGGTAATGCTGCGGGGTTTGATATGGGCATGAAAACAATGCTGACCTGCTCCAACGGTAAACACCATCCATCGCCTCATTTTCAGATCGAGTCTATGGATAAAGTTAGAGCCACGAATCGCCAATTGTCCAGAAAACAACGTGGAAGCAATAATAGAGAACGCGCCCGCCAACACCATGCCCGTATACACCGCAAGATTACAAGGCAACGCGAAGATCACCAGTGGAAACTCGCCCTTGAACTTGTGCGTCGGTTTGATGTTCTGTTCTTTGAGACGTTGAACCTTGACGGCATGAAACGCCTTTGGGGACGAAAAGTGTCTGACATCGGATTCTTCGCATTCTTGCAGAAACTCAAGTGGCAAGCAAAGAAACGTGGTAAGCGTGTTGAATTTATTGATCAATGGCAACCGACAACTTCCGTCTGCCATATATGCGACAGACGCATTTCGCTTGAGTTGAGGGATAGAACATGGACATGTAGACATTGCCATACCTATCATGACCGCGATATTAATGCGGCTATTAACATTCTTCAGGTTGGGGCATCAACCTTTGGAGTAGAAAACGTTAGACTTGCGATAGCAGGCGGTTCTTAATGATACCAGAATCTCCCATGCTTTAGCAGGGAGAGTATGTCAACAGATTTAGACATTTCTACTATAGCTGCTATGAGCAAATCGCGTGCCAGTCTGGGTAGGTATTCCACTGGTATTTGGGGCAAAAATTGTACCGAATAGGGCAAATCTCATTCCAGATTGCACGAGGTGGGGCAGTTTCAAAGTCTCGTAGGTTGGGTAGAGTGTAGCGAAACCCAACACTTTACACGATCCATGCCTGCTATTTTTATAGACGCACACTGGATCAACCCGGCAATAGACGATACCCAATGCCCGTAAAGAGTCCAACAACGATCCAGATACCGCCGATGAAGCATTCTCCTAATATAATGCCTAACACGAAAGGACGGAGTTTGCGATAGAGGGTGACGCCGCCGAATTTCAGGACGGTGTATTTGAAAAGCCAACCGATGAAGAATGAACCCCAAAAACAGAAGGTCGCATAACTCGTCATCAGGAGAGAGCCGATCGGATGTAGTTTCCACCAGAGGTAGTGGTGTCGCATCCAGAGCATCCCGAACATCGTGGCACCGCCGAAGATGAACGAACCGAGCCGTTCCAACTCAATGCCACTTGGGTTTTGGAGGATGCTGGTAAGTCGGTTAAATGGGACGGTCGTGGAGATCATGTAGGTCCAGTGTTGCAAGTTCACCGCGCCGTGCGTGTAGGCAAGGTCTAAGGACGTGTAGTAAGAGACACCCATCGCCAAGACGATCGCGATCCCCATCGCAAGTAGGAACGGACGCTGCTTGAGGCGCAGCGGTTCTGCGAGTTTGAAGTTGTTCATGATTCCCGGCATGAGGATCTCCCGCATATCGAACATCAAGACCCGTTCATACGAGACCAACGTCCAGCTCGGGGCGTTCACACGAGAACTACCAAACAACGTAATCAGGAATTCACCGGGGAGGTAAGAGTAGATGATAAACAACAAACCGCCGTTCGCAACCATCCACGTTCCGACCGTCGTTATGGCGAGGAAAATCCCCAGCATAACAAGTGCGACCCACACACTCATCCCTGCCATGCGACATATCAGCGTAAGTAGCAGGATACCGACGATTAAACCACCGACCGCCCAAACGTAAGGTAGCGGTTCGTTTGTGTCATCTGCCTGTTTCCCAAAGATGGTAGCGAATGCACGTCCGAAGTGGCGTTTGCCGATAAAGAGGATAAATCCGATAAAGACGAGCAGTGCACCCATCTGTTGATTCTGGTGGAAGTTCCACTGATTCACTTTCGAGCCTGTTGCGTAGATAAGCACCGTCTCCATCTTTCCGAGTAGGAAGAAGAACCAGAAACTAAACGATATCTCAAGGGTCAGTAGATAGACGATGGCAACAATTGAGGGATAGATAAACAGATGCACCGTGGGCCACCATCCAAGTGCAGATAGCGGTTTTTCGGTGAAGAATTGGGCAATCGGGAAATCGAGGGGCGGTCTCGGAAAGGCTGGGAAATACGAGTTCAGTCCTCTCAAGCCGTGCAATATGACAGGCAGCATGAAACCGAACCACATCAGCCGCGATTTGAAGAACCGATTCAGAAGGGTACCCCCTGACGGAGATTGGAACATCTCCTGCGGCAATTGAACGATCGGAAACGTGAAGCGTTCGTGTTCTACCCACTGTTTTCGGAGAAGTACCGTCCAGCAGATGGTAACGAAATAGAAAATCAGGACAAACGCACTCCATCCGACAATCGGTTTCAGCCATGCTCGCCACGGGATCGAATCGCCATCGGGTAATTTCTCATAAAAATAGAAGACGGCTTTTGGGTCTTTCACGACCATCCAATCTGGAAGGTGCTGATGAAAAAGGGTAATCCACTCGTTTTCGGCGGTTGCGAAGTAGTGTGGACTGACAGCGAGTGGAACGAGGTATCGCATCAGACCTGAGGAAGGAATGCCTGATGCAACCACCATCATTCCCCAGATAATGAGGAGTTCGCCACCTTGCAATTCGGTGCCGGGTTTCAGTTTCTTGAGGAGGACGTTAATGCTGAGGACGAAAATCAGCATGACAAAGACAACGGCGATCGGTAAGTGATTTCCCGCAAGGTAGGTGCCACCGACGTGGAAATCGTTATAGGGAGTGGCGAAGCATTGGCATATCACGCCTCCCATACCGATAAGCACACTCCGCAGTGTAAGTCCAGTGTGAGCAAGATGGGTGGTTTGCTGAAAATTCTGAGAGGTGGTGGGGGATGTCATAGGAGGTGTATGTCATTTTACCGTAAATCAAAAGCCGTTTTCACGGTCGCTGTTTTTCCTGTGTTCAAGGCAGTCTGGATAGCACGTTTGTAATCTCGCAGTGGAAAGAGCGTGCTGACCAGTGGACGCAAATGGGATTTCATTTTTTGGAGGAGACGCATACCGAGTGTGAAGGTATGGACCTGTTCTCCGTTATGCGTTTCGAGTCCGTACGTATAGGCACCCGTTACGCGCAACTGCTTATACCAGATTGAAGTCCAGTCAACGTTTTTCGGGACCCCCGGCATACCGACCAAGATGACCTCGCCTCCCGCTCGGGTAAAACGGAGCGCGTCGTCTATTGTGACGCTGGAGCCGATACAATCGAAGGTAACATCCACACCACCCAGTAATACCTGTTGTCCTAATTCAGGTTGATACGATTTTGCCCCTGTGAGTTCACAGAACGCCGCATACCGATCACTATTCGGTGATAACACATCATCCGCGCCGAGTTCCCTCGCCAATTGCTGTTGGTGCGGATATTTGGCGAAAATGCTAATTCTGTTGCGATGTCCAAGGACCCGAAGTGCCGCAACGGTGAGCAGTCCGATAGTCCCGCCGCCGATGACACAGATAGTCGCTGTTCTGTTGGACGGAATTTTCAGAACGCCGTGTAGCGCGCAGGCAAAGGGTTCGAGGAGCACCGCCGTTTCGTCCGAAATACCGTCAGGAACGAGATGGAGTTGCGACTGATGCGCGAGAACATATTGGCTCCATCCGCCCCCTGTATCGCGGCAATAACCTGTTTGAACCCCTTCAGAGATGTCGCCTTTTATGATGTTTTCGCAGTTGGCAAAACGTTGATTTCGGCATTGGGAACACGGCGGCGAGATTCCTCTCACGGGACACGACAGTGCCGGTTCGATCACCACCCGTGTCCCAACAGAGAACCCCTCCACAGCATCGCCTATCTCCGCGATTTCACCGACGATTTCATGTCCTAATACAAAAGGCGTTGACGTGAACGGCGAGAAATAGGGACTCCCTTTCGCAGTGATTGTTGCCAAATCGGAGCCACAAATGCCGCTGAGTCGGGTTCTGACTTTGACCCATTCAGGTGTTGGCAGTTGTGGCTCCGGAATATCAACGAGACGCGTGCAGGAAAATGGAGACGTATAAAGACTTCGCCACCGTTTCCCAAGATAGCGCATCGCCAAATAACGAGGGATGCTTTTGGTATATTGAATAGCTTCCACTATGTTGTTTCCAAGGAGGTCGCGATTTTACCCGTAGGTTGGGTTGAGCGGTGCCCCATAAAAGAGTGGTAACGAAAAGACACTTTCAAGGTCACATTCGGCTTAAAACTCCCGAAAAACAAGTGAAACCCAACGCTTACAATTCCCCGCACACTAATGCGGTGCCGTAATATTCAAAGATTTCTTAAGGACCGCTATCAAATGTGACACGTCTGTAGATGTGCCGTAACGGTAACTCACACCCTATAGAGATAAGCGGCATTACATCGTCAAGTCCCCGGAATTCTGTTGCCATCCACTCAGGTTCTTGACGACAATACTGCACGACTTCTGCTCTGTCTTGTGAAATCAGAATGTATTCCTGCAAAGTGTCAATCTGGCGATAGTGCACGAATTTCTCGTCTCTGTCATACGTTTCAGTGGAGGCTGAAAGCACCTCTACAATGAGTGTCGGATTCACGAGTGTGTCAAAGGTATTATCCTCAGCCCGTGGTTCTCCGCAAACAACCACAATATCCGGGTAAAAGTAGGATGCCGTTTGACTAACTTTCACACGTAGATCACCTGTAGAGGCGACTTCACAGTCGCTATCCATCAATTGGCGGCTAAGATAGATCGTTGTATCTAACGTGATGAAATTGTGTGCGAAACTGGCACCTGCCATCGCGATTGTCTCTCCATTCACATATTCGTTTTTTGTTATCGCCTTACGTTCCAATTCGAGGTATGTTTCAGGAGTTAAGTGAGTCGGTGCTGCTGGAGTTGCCATCTGACTGTCTCCTTTGCCGGTGTTTTTACCTGAACGAAAGGCGGGACGATAGAGAACGCCCGCCTACAGATAAATGACTTAGGACTTACGCATTGCCTCTTAAAGTCCCCCTGATAAGGGGCGGGGAATGCCATAAGGCATTCATACCGTTGATTCTTTAGGAGGTTTAAAGGACGAAAATTACCGCTTTTTACGTCTAAATGTCCGATATTTGCTTAATTTGCGTAAGTCCTATGACTTATGCATTTGCTTCGGACTGATAGTACGCCATCAGGATCTCCGCAACTTCAGGGCGCGCAATTTCCGGGGGCAGCGGTTCACCCGCCGCGAGAATCTCACGCTGCCTTGTGCCAGAGACGTTGAAATAATCGTCGCCACCGTGCGGGCAGTCGCGCATCATCACGATCTCATTGCACTTTTTGCACCAGACTGTGAAGTCGCCACGGAAGATACCGATCTCTAAGGCATCTTCGGGGATTGTGTCGAAGACCTCTTGTGCCTCGAACGCACCGTAGTAATCGCCTGCACCCGCGTGATCCCGTCCGACGATGAAGTGTGATGCACCACAGTTCTGACGGAAAACGGCATGGAGCAGTGCTTCCCGCGGTCCAGCGTAAAGCATATCGAATCCGTAGCCGGTGATGGAGACGGTGTTTTCGGGGAAGTAGTGTTGCACCATCGCACGGATAGAGGCATCGCGAACGGCGGCAGGAATGTCGCCCGGTTTTAACTTGCCGAGGAGCATGTGGATCAGGACACCGTCGGCGTTGACTTCCTTTTGTGCAATCTTACAGAGTTCCTCGTGGGCACGGTGCATCGGGTTCCGCGTCTGGAAAGCGACGACTGTATCCCAGCCACGCGCCGCGATGTCCTCGCGAATTTCAACCGCTGTGCGGAACGTATCAGGGAAATCCTCGCGGAAGTAAGAATAGTTCAGGACGTCAATCGGACCGGAGAGAACGTTGTCTCCGACATCCGAGAAAGCGGGGACACCTGGGTGTTCAGGGTCGGTCGTTCCGAAGGTCTTTTCAATGAGAAGTTGTTTCTGTTCTGTTGAGAGTGTCTCGATAGCCGAAACCTTCATAACAGCGAGTGGCGGATTGCCTTCAACGTTCGGATCGCGTAGGGCAATTCTGTCGGCGTTCTTTACGGCATCCGTGAGTTGTTCCGATGAAACGATGTTCATCACGGGGACGGGCCAGAAGAGTCCGTTTGACAGTTGCATATTTGTTGCGACGCTTGTCGCTTCAGCGATGTTCATATAACCCGTAAGCGGTGTAAAGTACCCTGACGCGAGCATAACGGCTGATGCGGCGGCACCTGACGAGATCAGGACAGACGGAAGTTGCTCCGCTTCTTTGGTGAGCTCAGCACGTTGTGCATCATCCGAAACGTAAAGCGGGTTTAAGGTTTCGGCTCCATGTGGTTTAATCATTCAATCAATTCTCCTTTTCAAAAAAAACGATTGTAGGGGCAGGTCTTGTGCCTGCCCACATATTCTGCATTATTTTGATTGTATTTGTTCGACTGTGCAGCCGTTCCAAATCCAAAAATGATTTTTATGCCCCCAGTCGGCTTCAGCCCGCACCCGGTCTTTGGGTGTAAAAATAACTTGGGTGAGATAACCTTCCATAACTTCGATCGTATAGGTATGTTGAAGCACGTCATCAGCGTCTGATATTGTAAAGTCCTTAAGAATTTGCTCTCCATTGGCTAATAGATTGAGCGTATGTATTGCATCTTCTCTTTCAGCAAAGGTGTTGGTTACGCGATAGGTTCCATTGGGTAAGTCGATTTTGAATGCAGCATCTCTCTGACCCCAAACACCGTCCTGTGCGAGTTCTGTCGTCCTTCTGTTGACTCGATAGCCTTCGTGAGGTGAGCGTGTATGCCACCCGAATTTGCCGCTCTCATATTCTGTATCCGGTCCGATAGCGTGGTGGTCTAAGGCGGTTGCACTGCCGTTGGGTTGCATGTCGAAACGAATTATCAAATTCCCTTCTTCCGTCCTGTTCCACAATTCAAGTATGGGTCCAACCGCTCGCTTTTTCCGATAAAGCTGGAGGTGTTTTGTCTCATGGATGATTTCGTGATCGGCGGTATACGCCCGAAATTCAGCCGTATCCGGCGGATACCACGCCACCACATAGTCTACGGATGCTTGATGGTACCATAGATCTTTATAATTCGTTGGGGCGTTCTCGTCGTTGCGGTTTACCGGAAAGTAATTGAATTCGGCTTCGTAGTTGGACAAATGTGCCACATCCTCTGCGTATACGCCATAGAGCGCCATGTGGTGGACAAAGGGTGTGACGTATTCAATCTTTCCTAAAGCGTCAGATTTGTGCCAATCCGCACTTCGCATCTGGTAAGTTGTATGCGGTTCGATAAGATGTGTACCCGACACCAATTCCGCAATCTCTGGTGCTATCCGCGCGTGATCATACGCCGTCCTGCCAAAGTGGAGTAAGCTAAAAAGGACGAGGCACGCTGCGACAGCGTAACGAAAAGATTTACCCATATTCGGAATGAGTGATGCTGCCAACATCGGCAAAATATAGAGATGAATTCTATCGTTAATCCATCCCCCCGGTCCGTAGCTCCACGGTGCCCGCACGAACATATAGGTAAACAGGAACGCAATTAACAGAAACGCATCCGTCCGTTTCACCCACTCCTTCCGGTGAATTCGGTAACCGATGGAGATGATAACGGCTATTCCTAACACCGCGAGAAGAAAATAGTTCGCTCTAACATGCCAGTCGGTGAAATAGACGATCGATTTAACGCCCAAAAAATATTCCCAAACCCATTCCATACCGCGATGGTTCCCCTGTTGATGCTGTTTTGTGCTCTGTAGGTAATAGCCTACCAGCACAAAATACATCGGCACCATATAGAGGAACAGACGAAAGACGGGCTTGAGGTAGACAACAAATTTTTGCAGCAGCGCAGTGAACCCTTCTCTGCGTGTTTGCCACACTGCGGCTATCGCTGGTGCACCCCACAAGCAGCCGCCTACTACAGAGATACCTAAAACGACCAAGCCATAAGAAGCGATATGTGACAGATACGTAAGCAGTAGCAATACGTAGAGCCGAACCAGATGCCTTACCTGCAGGTCGTCTTTGTGCTTCCACCAGAACCCGAAACTAAAGAAGAAAAACGAAATGCTCAACTGGAAGTTGTAAAACCCCATGTAGAGAAGGTAGTTGTAAGCGAAAGGGAAACCGAGCCAGGCATATATAGGTTGACCTCTCTCATCTTTGTGGACAGCATTAAAGAAATAGAGGAAAGCGATCGGGACCATGCCTATCGCGATTGTAAGAAAAACCTTCTCCGAGATGACGGGTGGGAACACGTAGAGCAATGCTAACAAACAGATGTGCGACAGCCAGTTCGGAAAGATCGTTATATTCAGTTCCCATGCATTCCGCATCTGATAGTTTTCATGTTTCCCATACTCCTTTAGCACCAAACCGTTGTAAACGTGGCTCGCACCGTCTTGCGAAGGAAAATACGCAAAGATCCAGAGCGGGAGAACGTGTAGTAACAGCAGCACCACAAATAGATGTTTCCACGACAAATTTCTCCAATTAAACATTATGTTCCCTCCGATGCAGGGAATGCTGCCTAAGTTTGTGAGTTCTCTCTAAAGTAGAGGCAGTGCTCTGTCAACGCGCACCGTTCACATAACGGCTTTCGGGCATCACAGATTTTTCTACCGAAGTAAATCAGGTTCATATGGAACGGATACGCCTTATCCTCTGGCACAATCAGTGGCAAGAGTTGATGTGCTTTCTCTGCGCTGCAATTCGGTGGAATCAGTCCGAGGCGTTTGGAAATTCGCAGGATGTGTGTATCAACTGGGAAAACCTCCCGACCACACGCGAAGGAGAGTGTAACGGATGCTGTTTTAATACCGATACCTTTGTGTTGACACAGGAACGCTAATGCTGCTTCCGTTTCCATGTCGTGCATGAACTCCAGTGAGAGTTCACCACGTTCGGTTTTAAGCCAAGTGAGGAAGTTTTTAATAGTAAGGCTCTTCTGTTTTCCGAGTCCAACAATCCTTATCGCTGCCTCTATCGCTTTGGCATCGGCGTGTAGCACATCCTCCCACGTTGGAAAGCGATCTTTCAACACAGCATATCCTTTATCGCGGCTAACATCTGTTGTATTTTGTGACAGGATCGTTAGGATAAGGCATTCTAACACGTTACCCGCACCTTCACGGGTCGGTACACCGAATAAGTTTTCCAGTGCTTCTGATATAATTTCCGCTTTCTGCTGTAATTCCAATTGTTTGCTTCCAAGGCATTGCGTTTTTAACATTATAACACAAACAGAAAAAATAGCAACGCCTTTTACGAATGGTCAGAGACATTTAGTTCTTCTGTAGGAGGACGGAAACGCCCAAGCAAAAACACCCCGACTCCCGACGCTTGCTAATCGCTGGCTACGAATCGCTGACTGCTGACTGCCGACCGCTGGCTACTAATTGCTAACCGCTAATCGCTGACTGCTGATAGCCACTAAAATAGAAAGCGATACATCGGTTTATCGAGCATAACAGCGAGGAGACTCCAGAACGAACCAATCACAAACTCACCGAGCACAATGCCGAGGAAAAACGGAACCGCTTTCCGATGCAAGTGGAGTCCACCGTATTTCAGCACGAGCCATTTCAGCAACCATCCGACAAAAATTGAACCCACCATCGGGTTAATCGCCCAACTCCCTGAGATAGCATAACCGACAGGGTGTAAGTTCCACCAGATGAACCGCATCCGCATTGCAGCGAGGAGTAGCGTCAGGACGAATCCAAACGATGCAAAACCAATCGCTGGGACATCCGGCGGTGTGGTGTAGGTGAGCCATGTCTCTAACCGATTAAAAGATTCTCGTCCGAATCCTGCGAAACCACCCTCCGAGTAATACATAGACAAGTATGCCCAGAATGAACCGAGCGCGCCCAAGGCGGAAGCCAACATCATGAGAAGCGCAAACCGTCGCAGTGGGATGTTAGCACCCTCCGCCAATTTAAAGCCTTCAAGCTGGTGCGGCATGGCGTGTGAACGGTGGGCGCGGTTCAGGCAATACAGATAGGCGAATCCCGTTAAGTTCACTGCTCCCAACCGGCGAATCCCCATCAAACGTGGTAACATTTCATCGGGCCCAATGAAATGCAAGTCGTGCACGGGTGAACCGAGTTCCGCACGCAAACGTGTGATCGCCATCGCAATCGCGAACCAGATGGCAAAGTAGACGATGATGATCCAAAAACTCATGCCCATCTTCAGACAGAACCCAACAATAAACCCCGATGCACTGAGAAACCCAAGAACGATCAGGCGATATGAAATCGGTTCGTCTGCTTTTGGGGACACGAGTTGGCGTGCAATTCCCATCAGATAGCGTCGGCTCATCCAGATCGCTACAACGCAAAGCCCTAAATATGCACCGTGGGATTGCTCGGCTTCGTAGGGGAAGCGCGGCAGTCCCCGCCATCCCGCGATAACCCCCAATAACCGTTCCGCTCGCCAAATCAACCAGAATGCCCAACACGAGAAGGAGAGGTCCAGCGGGATAAAGAACGAAAGTCCAACACCGAACGGGAAGACACCCAGTGGACTCCAACCGATGCCGCTCCATGGGCGTTCTGTGAAGATCTTCCGCAGATCATACAATTTTCCACCGAGACTCGGAACCGCAGGAAACAGGAAGTTTAACCCATTGATGATGTCGATGGAGACACCGATCGAAAGTCCAAGCCACATCCACGGTGAACGGAAGAAATTACGGGTACGGGTCGTCATCTCAAAGGGTAATTGGATGATCGGATAACTGAGTCGCTCCGATTCAACCCACTGCTTCCGAAAAATCAGGCTGAGGCAGAGCATCACGAGGTGGATAGCGACTAAGAAAAGCGTCCACCAGAAGATCGCGGGGAGCCATCCCATCAAGTAACGCGATTCATAGATACTCGCGAACCCGTGGTAATATCCCTCAAGCACACGTTTATCGCTGACAGCCAACCAGTCTGGAACGTGCAGATGGAACAGGTTTGCCCAGTCGTTCTCCGGTGTCGCGAACCAGTGAGCATGCCCGATAATCGGCATAAGGACAAGGAATCGGTCCACGCCTGCAAGCCCCGCACCGACTGAAATGCAAGTGTAGATGACAAGCAATTCAGCGCGGTTAAGCGCGAGCGCGTGATGCAAACGGCGCAAAAGGACGCCGATGCCCAGTAGAATTAAAATGGTGATAACGGCGTTATAGAAAAGCGAAACCTGCGTCGGACTGCCACCGCCACGGATAATAGAAGCGGACACCCACCAACAGTTGGCAGGCACTAACACGCAGATGAGGAATATAGTGAATGGCCGAATTTTAAGATATTTGGTCGGAACAGTGTTCACCCTCTTTCAAGAAATAACTCTAATATTTTACATCATTTTTCGGCTTCAGGCAACATTTTTTACGACTCTGGCTGGATAGACTGCGATCGCGCTTCGGAAACATACCGAATCTCTCCTCAATTTGATTGTTTACCGAAACGAGGTGTGGTATAATCAAATGGTTGGGAAAATTCACTGGACGCTTGAGAAACCGCTGGCAGAAGTTTTTCTGTCGTAACAAAGGTCTCAAAAACCGATGCCTCTAAACAAACGGAAAAAAATCATTTTTATTTCCTTAATCGTTCTTATTGGGGTTATCATTTTGCTATCCATTATCTATCAACGGACTGCGCTGTGGGAACCGGAACAGCATCTTATCACGCTACTCCCGAAATCTCCTATTTGCTATTTGACGCTCAAGGAATTGAAAGGCTTGGTGGAAACCTTCAATCGTAGTGAATTCGGAAAACAGCCTGCTAAAATGCCGATTCTCACGGAGATTCAAAAGCAGCTCTGGTGGAAACAACTCGTCTACCAGAAGCAGCTCTGGGAATACGAGGTGGGGGGTAAGCTCGACCTGAAGACGATCACCGGTTATTTTGGGGAGGAAGCCATTCTCGCACTCTATCGGCGTGAAGGAGAACTCTCGTTTCTGCTCATCTCCGCAGTCGGCGCGCCGGAGAAACTGAGCATTGAAGCGATTACGGCGACGGATGTAATCAACCCAAAATACGAACGGATTCAAACCGATTACAACGGGTTGACGATTAATACCATCATAGGGTATCCACGCAATTTTAGTTATACCTTCATCGGAAAGATTGGGATCTTAACCCTCAATCCGTTGTTATTAGCTGAGACGCTTGACCTCTATACCGAGCTTTCTGGCACAAAAACTGACCCCAAAAAGCAAGGATTTCTTGCTGAGCACCCCATGGCGGCGGAGATACAGGACGATTATCAGCAGAACAAAAACACCGGGTATATAGATTTGCAGCAGTTTACGCCTTTAGTGGCTGGTATGAGTTCCGATGTGCTTGCTAAACAGATTTTGGGCTGGTTTGGGGATTCAGGAACTTGGGCGTTTAGCAACCGATATGAAGAGGGTGTGATTGTGTCACGGCATCGGTTCCGAAGCGGTATTGACACCACCCGTTCTCATATTCCAACTGCGGATGCCTCAAACTCGTTCCTTGCTTACCCTGAACGCACTGCCTTTGTTGCTTCGCTCCCGATCCTGAAACAGCTGCAAGAACTCTTCGGTGATATAGATCTCTCCGAAATTTTGGGTCAAGACTTAACTGTTCTGTTAGTCGCGCCCGATCCGGGTGAAGTTTCGGTTGTGCCTTCATTGGTTCTGCTGGCGCATGCGAAGGCTCCCGATGTCCTAAACGAGGTTTTGGGGGTCGTGAAGGCAGGGAAGCCCGCAATTGCTGGCAAACCGCTCGAATTCCTTGAACCGAAAGATTATAAGGGCATCAAACTGCAACCTGTGCAGCTCCGACTCAATTTTCTATTAGCGATTACAGGTGGATACGCAATCGTTGACGACTATTTCGTCTTGGGGACAACGCTGGCGGGATTGAAGTCTTTGGTTGATACGACGACAGGTAACGCGCCTGTCTTGGAGGGTATAGCGTTTTCCGCAGAGGCAAGTGGCGTTCAGACGTTCGTTCAACCGGAGTTGTTTGTGCCGGAGTTGAAGCGTTTCCTTCCGATCGTAACAGTGCTTTTTTCTTTATCGGGACAGAAGTTAGATGCAACAGTAACGCAACATATCACGGAAAACCTCTTTCCACTGGAATCTCTCGGTCCGGTTTCCACTGAGATGAATTTTGGTGAGCACGGTATCGATGCAGAGATTCGGATTGTTTTGGAGAAGTGAGGGCAGAGGCATTCAGTTCTCTTGTAGGAGGGAACTCCGATTCCCGACTTTCCTTTTCAACCCCGTAGGGGTGGCATCTCTGTAGAAAACTGTAGAACGTTATGAACCCTAACAGTGAACCCCGTAGGGATGACATTTACAATCTTTGACTTCGCGGTATGTTGACGTGACATTCACTGATTTGTGTGGTATTCTAATAACATGAGTTCAGTGTAAAGATAAAAACGAATATTAGAAAAGTAGATTTATCGTAACATAACGCCAGTTTGAAAATAAATCTGTAGGTGTTTTTGCTTGGGTGTTTCCCCAGGTAGAGCGGTAAATACACACCAAAAGCCACTTTTCAAGACACTTGCTGCCTCAATACCGGTAGCGAAACCCGACATTCCACTTTTATCAAACTCACGTTAACATAAACTGTTAGTTTGTGCCATTTCGGAAAAGATACAGGAGGGTTTTACAATGGAAAAAGACACACTCGAAACCATCGCCCAACGTTTGGATCGGTTGGAGAAGATGATGACCGAGGTAAATCAGACGCTTTCTTGGATCGTTGAGAAAGTGGTACCAGATATTCCGAAAGACCGCGAAGCTGCCGCTACGCTGAGGGGAGCTGAAGCACTAAAAAACGACAAGCGGGATGCCCATCGCGCCAAGGAAGCCTTGGACAGAATATTTGAAAAAATGGGAATTCCACCTGATTTTGAACTCAGACCTCTTAAGGAAGTTCGTAAGAGTATGGTCGAAAGCGGCATCCGACCGGAGGACAACGAGTTCAGTCGCGCAATTATCGCTGAGCGAGAGAAATAGCCGTGTACTATTTCTACTTTGACGCTAGCGCACTTGCCAAGCGATATATTGAAGAAATTGGTAGTGATAAAATTGATTTTCTTTTTGCAAATCTCTCTTTGACGCATCTGCAGTGCTTGGTAATCGGGGCGATGGAAGTATTTTGGATCTGTGTTCGTAAAAAGAATGATGGTCGCATCACTGCGGATCAGTTTACTCAGGCTACTGGACACTTAGAATTTGAGGTAATTAACACCCAATCCGATTTCAAAACTATTCCGATTCCGGATTCGCTTGTTTGGGACTCAATGGATTTGATTGAAACTCATTCGCTCAATAGTGTTGATGCAATCGTCTTGCGTTCTGCCTTGAACGTTGCAGCAGAACTCCGCCGCGCAGGCGATACATTGGTACTTGTTGCATCAGATCAACGTCTTCTCAGAGCCGCTCGCGCTGAGGGATTGCAAGTTTTTAACCCAGAAATAGATTCACAAAAAATACTCACAGATTGGATAAGTTAACAGAATGGAAACAAAAATTGGTATCGGCATCATCAGTTTGCGCACGTATTGGAAACCCAATCTAAAAAATTCTGCTACTTAACGTGAGTTTGACATAAAAATCTACCTTTAGATCGGATCGAACAGAAGAAAATAGAACACTACCTATCCAAAAAACTTTGACCCTCCTGTCAATATCTCATTTTAGTCAGGGGTCTATGGTAAAACCTATAAATAAGTGGACATCTTTGTAGCATAAACTTTTAGTTTGTGTCATTTCGGAAGAGATAAAGGAATTTTGCGATAATGGCAGACTTTTACACAATTGAGAAGCAGGACGGGCGTTGGTGGTTCATCACACCCGACGGCGCGCGGTTCTGGTCCATCGGCATGAACCATATCGACTCGGCTGCGTTGCGATATGTAGAGTCGGACGGCGTGTGGGAACGCGAGTTCGGCAACAGTCAAGAACAGTGGTTACGCACGGTCGCTGATGATCTGCGTGATTGGGGTTTTAACACGATTGGCTGGACCCAGGAAGTCGTAATTATCACTCCAGGCTACCACCGCCATTCGCGACCCTTCACCTATGAGGAATACCAGTGGGCAGATATGCCTTACTGCCACCTACTACCTTTCACCGAGGCACATCAGTGGCAGGTTGAGGTCCGTATGCCCGATCTGACGAGTTCCGACTTCGAGGAGTGGTGCGACTACGTCGCCCGCGATGAGTGTGTACGCTTGCGCGACGATCCCAAGCTTATTGGCTATTTCTACTGCGATTGTCCTCAGTGGGTGCACACCTCTCCTGACACGCAGTGGCGTGGGTCGTTAGTCGATCCAGAGTTGCTCGAATCGGAGGCAGGACGCCGCGAACTCTCTGTCATTGCTGAACGCTACTACAGGATCACGCATGACGCTATCCGCCGTTACGATCCGAATCACCTGATCTTGGGGGACCGATGGGAGGCAAACGCAGTGCTTCCTGAGGAGGTGGTCCGTGCGGCACTGCCCTACGTCGATGTACTCAGTTTTCAATGTTTTGGGACAGTAGAGAATATCGCCACGAAGATGCGACACTGGGCAGACTTCGCAGACCGACCGGTTCTGCTGGCTGACGCGGCGGGGCATATACGCGCCCATAGCGACACCAGTTGGCCCCCCACCGCAGACCGCTTGCACGATACAGACCACTATCGTCAAGTGATGGACGCGCTCGGGGATATCCCGCAATGCATCGGATATCATCTATGTGGGGCATACCTTAAGAACAACGCGCGCATGTGCGGATTTCGAGACCCGGCAAACAATCAAATTAACGAGACGGTGGCTGGTATTCGCGCCGTCAACGCCGAAAGGCAGCGGAGACAAAACCCATGACACATACACTTGATGCGTACGGCGGCACAACCCAACTCAGGGGAAAAAGCACCGGTTGGTTTCATCTGGAGAAACTGAACGGACGCAGATGGTTCATCACACCTGAGGGCAACGCCTTTTTCCCGGTGTCGCTGTCTCATCTCTACACCGGCAACAGTCAGCCAACCGTGCGAAAACTCTATAACGGGGACAAGGATACGTGGATTGAAAATTGGTTCGCTCAAATGCGAGCACTCGGATTTAACTGCGCACTCGCAGGCGCGACGAGTCAGTGTCGGGATCCTAAGGGCTATGTGGAGGTCGAGAAGGTGGAAGCACTGTTTCGCCGTGAATCTTTCCCATACGCTGCCGGACTTTTCCTGATCCCTCACCCCAACGAACTACCGAAAAGTCAGGAACGCCCGGATATCTTCGCCGCCGCTTATCAGGAGTGGGTAGAGGCGTTAGTCGCCGATGTTTGCTCGCGGTACGTCAATGATCCGATGATGATGGGATACTACTACGGTTTCGGGACCTTCATCAGACCGGGGAGTTGGATCGATGCAATACCCTCGCTCGACAGTGAAGCACCAGAGCAGGAGAATATCCGAAAAATGGCAGTCCACCTGTACCGTATGGCACACGATGCGATACGTCGGCATGACCCCAACCACCTGATTCTCGGACCTTATGTCAAGGAGCAGTCCTTCGACTTGGAAACGTGGAAGGCTTTGACGCCTTATGTTGACATGCTTTCGCCTCAGCACTTCAACCGCAACATCAGTTTTGCCGAACAGAGTGCCGCAACAGGCAGATCCGTGTTGGTTTCTGATGAGGAATCGGGTCATATTTTCGATGCGCCACGCCAGAATCCGCGCAGTGTGACGTCCGAGCACAAGGGACGCATCTACAGCTTGCTGCTTGACCGCCATTTGCGAGACTCGAACGTGTGCGGCATCAATTTTTGCGCGACGCTGTACGACCTTGACGATGGTCCGTTGATGGACATGGCGGGCATGATGGAGGGCTTGTACGACTGGGACGGTAACCCTAAACCCGGTCTGGTGGACGCCGTAAGGGACGCCAACAAGGAAATCTATGGACGCGCAACAGAGCCTTGTGGTTCTGCTCTCGACGAGTTGGATGAAAAGTTGTGTCGCACCAGAGATAAAGTCCACGAACACATTCGTTAGAGCCGCTCGCACAGAGGGATTGCAAATTTTTAACCCAGAGATAGATTCACAACAGACACTTGTAGATTGGATAAGTTAATAGTATGGAAACAAAAATTGGTATCGGCATCATCAGTTTTGCACATGGACACGCCAACGCCTACTGCAACCAGATGCAGACGTTTGACGATGTTGAACTCATCGCGTGTTGGGACGATAACGTTGAACGCGGGGAAGCCGCCGCAACACAATACGGCATGCGTTACTCGCCGCACCTTGAAGATGTCATCAACCACCCAGATATTCACGCCGTTATCGTGACGTGTGAGACGAATCGGCACGCCGAGATGGTGGTCGCCGCCGCGTCGGAGGGAAAGGATATCCTCTGCCAAAAACCGATGGCACTCACGTTGGAAGATTGCGATCGCATCGCCGAGGTTGTCGAGAAAACAGGTGTAAAATTTATGATGGGGCATCAGATGCGGCGCGATCCAGCGAACATCGCCATGAAAGAGATCATTGACAGCGGTGTTCTCGGTAAAATCGGTGTGCTCCGCCGCCGACACTGCATCAATGCCTTGTTCAGTGAAGCCTTCGTAACAGGACCCAGTCGTTGGCACATCGATCCAGAGAAGAATATGGGGATGTTCATGGACGATGCCTCTCACGCAACCGATTTTATCCACTGGATGCTCGGTAAACCGACGAGTGTTATCGCCGAGATTGATAACATCTTGACGGATGTCGCACCAGATGACACCGGGTTGGCTGTCTATCGGTTTGCGGATGGTGAAATGGCGATTCTGCTGAATACATCTGTGACACTCGCCGGTGAGAATACGACCGAAATCTATGGCGATGAAGGTGTCGTCATTCAGAACTATGGCGATGCACCATCGTGCAATATCCCGCGTCCCGTGGATGCTGTTGCACTTAAGTTGTATACGCGAGATGAACCCTCGTGGAAGGATCTGGGTATCCCAATCCCAGATGGGCACGGAGAACGGATTGGCGGCGTGCCTCGACCCTTTATTGACTGCCTGAAGAACGGAACGGAACCCGATGTTACAGTGGAGGATGGACGGGTTTCAGTAGAGATGATTTTGGGAGCGTATCGTTCTGCACAGGAAGGACGGCGCGTTACATTTCCTTTGTAAAAAATATTGGGTTTATAGTGAATCGAAAAAATAAATGGACGTTCACCCCTCCCGGGTAGGTGCGGTTTCCCAACCGCATCGGTGTGGAGTGTCCAATTAATTCTAAACTTTACTATAATACTTGGTCATTACGGACTATTTCGACGCATGATGCTCAAAATCTGACCCGTCATGCCGCTTGCAGGCGGTTGTGCCGCGAGAAACAGTGCCGAGGCCACAACCTGCTCCGGCTCTTTCCACGGATCACTTTCTGCCCTGAAGGTGTCCGAATTCTCCCAAGCGGGTTTTGAGAGTTCCGTTCTCACGGGACCGGGGATGAGAACGTTCGCGATAATGCCATCTTTCCAGACCTCTTCAGCAATCGATTGGGTCAACCCGTGCAACGCCGCTTTCGACGCACAGTAGACGCTCAGGTTTGAACGTCCCACCTGTCCCATACCGGAGCCGACGTTAATAATATTTCCGCTTCCCTGCCGTTGCATGATTGGTAAAGCCGCACGACAGCAACGCACAACACCCATAACATTAATCTGCCACCCCTGTTCCCATTCCTCGGCTGTACTCTCCAAAAATGGACCTCGTGGATTGATACCAGCGTTATTGACGAGGATGTCTATCCGTCCGAACCGATCTACAGTTTTCTGAACGAGGTTTTCCACTTCTGTCTGGATACGCAAGTCGGTTGGTACAGTGAGGACTTCACCACCCTGATTCGTTATTTCTGCGGCGACTTCATCAAGTTGTTCGGTGTTTCGCGCGGCGATGACAATCCGTGCGCCTTCAGCGGCATAGGCGGTAGCAATGGCTCTGCCGATGCCGCGTCCGCCACCCGTGATAATAGCGACTTTCTCTTTCAGTTGCATGATTGATTCCCTTTGAGGATATAGGTTCAACTTAAGGGCATAGTGCGTAGGTTGGGTTGAACGGGACACTAAGAAAATGGCACAGGGAGGATAACTTTTAAGGTTCGTATGGACACTTGACAGCATAAAGATAAAAGTGAAACCCAACGTGTCCTGAAAATCCTTAAATCCTGATTCAGACAATTAACATCGCACATTACCGATTGATATAGATTACTTTGAACGGTGCCACATATTAATTAAGCGTACGAGCTGTCCTCGGCTTGCCTTGATTTTTCGCTCTAAATCTTTAGCGAGAGTTGTCAGCAGATCCGTCCCCATCTTTTTAGCGGTTTCTACCTGTTGTTTCAGTTGATAGGTGCGTCCCGCCTTGAGTCGGTTTATCTCAAATCGCAATTGACTCGCGGCTCGATTAAGCCTTCGCAGCTCTGTTTGTAGTGCTTTTTGTTTCTCGGTAGCAGTTTTTTCTCGGACGTGTAGTTCTGTTTCGCCCAGACTTAGCCGCTCTAAGGTCTCAATGTCTTGTTCGTTATAGGCTCGGTTAATGAGCGGCATGAGTTGTTTTCGTCGTTCCGACGTTTTGGCATCTATAGCCTTGTCTGGATGGTGCCGTTTGGCGAGTTTGCGGTAGAGGTCTTGTAGGTGCTTCGCTTTGGTATCAGGAAGTTTGTCCTCTATAGGCGTTGGTTCTGATTCATTTACCGCCTCGTATGCGTTGACACGTGCGCGACTCGCCCTGAAACACGATTCCACCCGTGCTTCTATCTCTTCTTCGCTCACGTTTTCTCGGCGAAGTTGTAACCGGAGGCGATACTCCTTCATTTCGAGTTCAACTTTATCAAGTTCGAGATAGTATCGACTGATATGCGCAGTGTAGCGTCGCTCGAATACGTCAACTTCTGACTTCAACGTCTCGATTGCGATTGTAAGTTCTTCAACCTGCTTCTGTTTCGCTTCAATATTCTCTATGAGTCGGGTTGTTTCCTGTTCAGCGACGATGTTGGCGTGAATTAATGCGGCAGGTTTCATGGGAATATCCGAAAGCGTGATAAGATCGGTTTTGCAATACAGGCGTGGTTGCCGGTGTTCGGGCTTACGAAAATTGATGACCGGTGCGCGGCGGGAAACCGCGCCGACAAGTCTATTTGAAACTACTTTTTCCGGTAGGTAATACGTCCCCTCGTGAGATCGTAAGGGGAGAGTTCTACAGTCACCTTATCTCCGGGCAAAATCTTGATGAAGAATTTTCGCATTCTGCCGGAGATATGTGCGAGAATCTGATGCTTGTTTTCCAATTCCACACGGAACATCGCGTTGGGTAAAGGTTCCACAACGGTGCCTTCAACCTCTATTTTATCGTTTTTAGGCGGCGTTTGCGTCTCGCCTTCGGCTTGGGCTTCCGTATCCACGTTGACATCAGGATCTCGCCCTTTCTTGGGTTTCGACTTCCGTTTCGGGTTAGGCCGCCGCGTTTGCGGTCTCCTGGCATTTCTATTTCCTGAGGGTCTGCGATTCACAGTATAAATCTCCTTTTTGTGATGCGTTAAAGGGTGTGAAGCATAGATACTTCACACGTAGTTACAGAGTAAAGTTAAAAATGTTTATCCAAAGCACGTAGTCTGTAATGAAATGGATGGGTCTTTGCGAATCAACACTGGATTTAGTCTGAGGATAGACTAAATCCGTTCCTTGTATTACATTTCCATTCCTTGTATTACATTTGGGCGTGTGGCATTCCGTGGGGTGTTTCTCCAGATTTAAGAAAGGCACGCCGAATTCCAAACCCGTTCGTTTAGTCGCAAGGTAAAGTTAAAAATTTTCCTGCTTCAACAACAAGTTCTCGGAAGTAAGACGTAGCGAGTTCCAATTGCGTTTCGGCATCCGCTTTGTCCGTGCTCGTTGAAACAAGATCGACTGGCATTGTGTCCCCATCCGCTTTGCGGAGAGCAACATACGCCTTGAGATAGACATCTGGGTAGCGTTCCATCACTTTCTGCATCAGTGGTGAAACTTGGGCTTCAAACATGTTGACATGAACCCGCACTGTGGTAATTTCTGAACGGTAACGTTCCGCAATTAAGGGTTGAATATGTGTTTCAAAAACTGCCTTCATCTCACGAGGTGGACCAGGCATCATCATGATTGTGGAAGACTTGTGTGCCACACTGATGCAGGGTGCCCATCCTGCCGGGTTCTGCAAAACGACAGCGGTTTCCGGCACAATTGCCATTTTCATTAGTGCTTCGCTGATGACATCGTTCTCTGACATCTCACGACGTTTCCGAAATTCAGCGACAGTTTCTTCGCTCACGACAGATTTCGTGCCGATGAGTGAAGCGATCACATCAACGGTCATATCATCGGGTGTAGGTCCAAGTCCACCTGTTGTGAGAATAAGTGATGTTTCGCGTTCTATTGCCGAATCCAATGCCTCGGACATCTCGTCGCGGTTGTCGCGTAGCATTGTGACTCGCCGGAGTTCGCCACCAATCTGGAGGATTTGCTGCGCAATCCAGTGTGCATTGGTGTCCTGAATCTGACCAAGTACTAACTCTGTGCCGATCGAAAACAGTTCAATTGCCACGCTATCCTCCTTGTTTATAGGACCTGTTTAAGAAACTCGAACGCACCAACACCGTGGAAACTATGTCCTGCCTCGAATACTTCAAGTCCTAATTTGTCTTCCGCATTGAAGAGTTTGTAAATGGCTTTTGCCTCATTAACCGCAAAGCGGGTGGCTTCAATTGGAAAGATTGTGTCTTCCGTACCGGATTCAACGAACATCGCGCGCGGTGCTATCAACCCCGCGATGTCGTACATCTCCGCATATTGTAGCACATTTGGTATATAATTGTCTATACAATGGCTGAGACTCAAGATACTGTCCCGAAACGTGTTGAAGTAACCGCTCACAACAGCTGCCTTGACACGCGCATCAATTGCAGAAGTGAAGAAGGTGGTTGTGCCTCCGCCAGAAATGCCCATCACACCAAGACGGTTCATATCAACCTCTGGACGGGTGTCCAGATAGTCAAAGGCGCGCATCGCATCGTAAACCCGCCATCCTACCATCGTATGACCTAAAAGGAGTGCAGCACCAGCACTCGGTTGACATGAAGAACTCCCACCGCCCTTCTCATGCGCGACAGGATCCCGTCGATGACCAAACCCGAATTGCTCAATGGCAAGCACGGTGTACCCGTTTGCCACGCATTGAAGGGCAAAGTCGTTCTGATAACCGCCATATTCTGCGCGCATGGTGCCATCTTCCTCAATGCCGACGATGTCATCTACACCGCGCCCGTGCCCCGCTAAACAGAGAATCGTGGGCTTCGGGGTCGAACTGTCGAGAGGTTTCGGGGAAAGGAAGTATCCGAAGATATTAGCGTGTGAACGACTCTGAAATTGCACTGTCTCGCGGAAATAGGTGGGAAATTCACAAGAATCCAGGACTTGCGGTTGTAGGGCGCAGGGTTCCGGCGGAAAACCACCAACTAACTCGATGAGTTTTGTCCGCAGTTCGCGCTGCCACACTTCCGCTTCTGCAATACTCGTCGCCTGAAATGCAAGTTGACGCGGTGTCTCCGCATATAACTGATGCGAAAATGCTAATGTATCTCGTGCCTGTTCGTAATACATTTTTAAGTTTTCCTTGCAGTTAAACAGCGGACGTTTGGCCTTTGACGTGGGTTCCTCAAATCCGCCTGCGTGTTTTTGCTTGGGTGTCTCTGCGTATTTCTGCGTATTGTTGCAGGTTACGTTTTTGATGATACCTTGAGGAAACCTATATGAGGCGCAACCCTCTTCATCGACTGCTGATTGCTGACGCATTCAACGGGTTTAAAACGAACCCTGTTGCCATCTTCGGATAGAAGTAGGTGGACTTCTGCGGCATTGTTGATCCTGCCATAGCCACATCTAAGACCTGTTCAACAGGAGTCGGGTTCATCAGGAGTGCGACGCGGTCTGCTCCTTCTTTCACATGGGAAACGGCATCATCTGTGTATGCGGTGTAACTGATGTGTTCCGATAGTGTTTCAATCTGAAATAGATTTTTGATGATAGTTTCTTGAACAAGCATTACATCCAATTGTTTGGGGGGTGTTGAATGCGGAATCAACAGGCGATAGGTGTCGTCTGCTGTGTACATACCAACTGCACGGGATTTCCCGCTCATCGCACCCAATTTTGCCATGAGGTTCGCCTGCGTGTCAATTTCATGCACCTCAAACGCCTCTGGGAGTTTCGCGATAGCGTATGCGATCTGATCTGCGCTGAGGTTAGACAAGAGGCGATGAATCGCTAAGACCGCCAAACCCGGTGATTCCATTCTGACGAGATTCACCATCATGTAGTCGTAACCGCTGGATACGCCGTTTGGTGTCTTCTGAGCTATTTCGTCTCGGAAGGCGAGAGCGGTTTCATAGCGATGATGTCCATCGGCGATTAGGAGTGGTTTCGTTGAAAAAAGAGCCTGAATTTCACGGTTACGTTCTGTGTCGTCTAAACACCAGAGTTGGTGCGTGCTTCCAAAAGTTTCAGGACAGTCGATGTGGGGCTGATTTTTATCGGTGAAACTCTCCATGATCCGTTCAATATCCCCAGCGGGGTCGGCGTAGAGGAGAAAGATGGGACTAAGATTGACGTGACATTCCCGCATGAGATTGAGTCGATCCGCCTTCGGTCCGG
The DNA here is from genome assembly GCA_021295715.1 of Candidatus Poribacteria bacterium. NCBI lineage: Bacteria > Candidatus Poribacteria > Candidatus Poribacteria bacterium. The sequence continues at coordinate 43,427 of JAGWBV010000023.1, forward strand.
CATGTGTTTTTTCGTGCGGTAGGACCACCCGATTTTCAAAGGGTTCGAGTTTCACGAGTGCTATTAAGGCGCGGCGCGTGTAGTTTTTCCCATCCGGAGCATTAAAGGATTGGTCATAGATGTAATAACGGGGGGTTGCATCCCTGACAAGCGTGCCATTTGAAATCCACTTGTTCATCCTTACAGCGGCACGTGTGTACTGATTTTCGTCGTCAGTATCGTTATCTTGTGGTTGACTTAGAATTAAACGAATGATATTGGCGGGATGGCGTGCCTCTAAAGCGATCTGTTCATCGGATTTGATGACATCGTAAGGCGGTGCGATGACATTCGAGATGCTTTCTACCTGAGTCGTGTTGTAGCGTAAGCCTCGAAACGGAATAACGGTTGTTTCCATATTTATAATTTTCCTTGCGGTTTGTTCAAATTGATCTTCGGAAGAGCGTTATTCTCCATTTAATTTTGTCAGATCACTAATTGGAAAGTGATGGTAGCCTGCAACAACGGCGCAGGCAGTGGATAAGCAAAAATCGTTATGGAGCTTATCCCTTCAGTGAACGCCTTGCGAATTATTAAAAAATCAATCCCATAATCTTGTGCTGAAATAGCGTTCGCCGAGGTCATTAAACACTGTGACGATAATGCCTTCCTGAATTTCTTGGGCGACTTTATATGCGCCGTAGAGATAGCCACCCGATGATTGTCCAACAAACCAGCCCCGGCGTGCGAGACGCGTACACATTTCGTGGGCATTTTCAATCGTCGCAGGAATCCGGGAATCAATCACGGATTCGTCCAAGATTTCTGGAACGATGTCGTCTGGATGTCCGAGCGGTTTGAGTCCTTCAATACCGGGGAATGCCTCTGGTGAAATAGAGCAGACTTGGATGTCGGGATTATAACTTTTAAGCCGCCTACCCACGCCAGTGATGGTGCCACCCGTCCCTACACCCGCGACGAAGTGTGTGACTTTCCCGCCTGTCTGATTCCAAATTTCGACACCCGTTGTTTCATAGTGGGCACGCCAGTTGTTGTCGTTTTCGTATTGCGATTTGAAGAAATACCGCTCAGGATCCGCTTCATAACGCCGATCGACTTCTCGTAGGGCTTCATCGTAACCAAGGATCGCATCGGTATAGACAATGTCCGCACCGTGTGAGTGGATACGTTTTTTTCGTTCTTCGCTGGCGTTGTCTGGAATCACAAGTTCAACTTTATAACCGAGTGTGGCACCTATCATCGCGTAGGCGATCCCAGCATTACCGGAGCTGGAGTCGAGGATAACTTTTTCTCGTGTGAGTTCGCCGGAAGCAACCGCCTCAGTGAGCATCCTTAGGACCGGTCGGTCTTTAATCGAACCTCCGGGGTTGTAGGTTTCTACCTTCGCGTAGATGTCAACGTTCGGTAACTCGTTTGAAAAAAGATCTATTTTAGCGAGCGGTGTTTGTCCTATTATCTGAAGTAGTGGATATTCTGAAAGATTCACCTTTCCAGGCTTTCGCTTGCTCATGTAGTCTTGTTTACCCTACCTTTTTATTTTTTGCGGCGATTGAAGATATTTTGAGTCGTTCGCACAATAAACGTTCCATGTAAGCCTTCGCGGCATCTCCTGTGAGGTGTCCGTTGAGAATCGGTGTAACTTCAAATTCGGCTAACCGCACAGTTGGATTGAGACCGTGCAGGGGCGGTAGCCAGTCCCGAAACGTGTCAAAGAAAGCGCGTTGTGCGGCGCGCCCGTTAATGTATGAAAAGTCCGCTGTGCGTCGTCGAAACCGTTCCGGTCCTTTTGCGAGGGCTGCCACGTGGTGTTGTCGACAAAACTGACGGTATTTCTGCGGTTCATAAGCGAGCCGGATGTTCGCCGGGTAAAACCGCAAGGTCTGCTCTCGATAGTGTGTAAAATGTTGAAGCTCGTCAAATTCAAAGATAAAGTGATACGGCTCCGGGAAATAGGCATCGGGAATCAGGTGACCGTCAGCTTTCGCTGTTGTGCGTTGCCAGTCCCCTTCTAATTCAGCATAGAGTGCCATCACAGCATCGTAATGCTCGCCGAAATCTTTGGGGCGTGGTTTGTTACGAAGCCAGTCAAATTGAGTGCGGCGTTCTGCGGGTATTCCGAAGACCTCTTCTACCAGTGCGATGATACCAACTTCTAACCGCATGCAGACCGATTCCTAAATTTTAGACGGGTGCGATGTCGAGATCCTTCAGCGTTTCCCCGTTTGTTGCGTTAATTAAACTCGCAAGATAGTCGCGGTCGCGTTGGAGTGCCTCCAATTTGTTATCGCCATGCACGAACTCTACTTCTAAGTATCCATTATATCCAGCCGCGCTCAGCGTTTCAACGATTCGGGTGTAGTCTACCACGCCGTCTGCGATGGGGCATCCTTTTCCAGTTTCGTCAAAATTTTGGGCGTGGACGTTTACGATATGTTCGGCGAGTTTTTCAGCGGCAGTGTGTGGTTCATCGGCATCCGAACGTGCGAGGGGTTGATAGTAAGTTTGCAGCGACGGCACTCTCACCCCTTCAATCGTCTCCAAGATGCTGGCGACACTGTCGGTGAGCTGGTTGTTGTGCATTTCCAATCCGAGCCGAATGCTACGGAAATTTGCCCACTGTGCAAGGCTTACCAATCGAAAGTTAATCAGGCGTTTATCCGAGGGAGCGATGGATTTAGAGGGACCGCCACCCGACCAAATTCTGACGAGATCCGTGCCCAATTCATGCGCGATTTTGAAGGCTTCCTCGAAATGCTTCTGGTGAAGATCCATCAATGGGTCCACGTATGAGCCGAATGCTGAGATCGCCAATCCCTTCCGATGCGCCATATCCCTAACGTTTTTGACGTAATTCTCGTCGTAGTCCGCTGGTAGATGCGGCGGCTTTCCCCAAATTTCGATACCCTCAAAGCCGTAATTCGCAGCTATGTCGATGACCTCTTCCAACGGTTTTTCCTGAAAGGCGATGGTGCATAAACCTAATTTCATCAAATTCTTCGGTGTGGAGACCCCTGTCTTTAGGCAGGGAGGAAACACCGCTCCTTTTTTACTTTAAAATGTAAAGTGCTGTTTTAACACCACCCGCACAGTGGGTGTTTGGATTCAGATGGGGCTGCTTCGTTGAACAGAACTCGCACTTTCCGTCTCATAGACCTGACCCAGTGTCCTACCAAAAGATTTTGTGGGTAATCTCCCTCTCGGGTTGTATGTTTCCCCTTCCACATCACAGTATCCAAGTTT
>JAGWBV010000023.1:46701-70873 GCA_021295715.1 Candidatus Poribacteria bacterium
TTGTTTCGGCTGCCACGCCAAGATACGGTGATATTGTGTGTAGAAAGTGGTTTAACTTGTGGAGTGGACGCTTGGAAACTTGCGCTTCGCACAAGTCCCCCAAACTTTAGTTGGGGGTCACTGACAGTTCTTTCCCCTAATTACCATTTTCTGTATAAATTAGGATACCACACGTTTAAACGGATTGCAAGAAAAGTTTCTACACAGATGTCGTCACTGGGGCTTGGAATTCAGATGCTTGACACAGTTTAGCAAATGTGCTATCCTTGTCAAGAGTTTATTGTAGTTGACGGATAGGCATAAAGGAGAATGATGATCCGAGTTATCAGGTTTTGTGTCGCGGTCAGCTTGCTGGTGCTGTTTGTGGTGCTTCCAGGATGCACACAGGAGGGGCAGAAACAGACGGAGTTGAACGTGTATGCCGCAATCAGTTTGACAGACGCGCTTGGTGAAATTGGGGCAGCGTTTACGGCGGAAAATGGGATTAAAATCTATTACAATTTCGCCGCATCTACGACGTTACAACGCCAACTCGAAAAAGGCGCGACAGCGGATGTCTTCATCTCTGCAAGCCCGCGCCAAATCGTTGCCTTGGAATCGAATGGATTGCTTGAAACCGGTAGTCGCCAAGATTTGCTAACCAATCGGTTAGTGCTTGTCTCTGATGAAGGCTCAGGGGTCTCTGTGGAAGCACTTGCTAACCTGACTGTCCCTGAAATTTCGAGAGTCGCGATTGGGCATCCCAATATAGTACCTGCTGGCACTTACGCCAAAGAAGCTTTGGTTCACTTCGGATTGTGGGAGACGCTACAGTCGAAATTCGTCTTCGGGACAGATGTACGTGCCACACTTGCGTATGTAACCGCCGGGAATGCCGATGTAGCGATTGTCTATCAAACCGACACAACCCTAACCCGACGCATAAAAGTGCTTTATCAGTTGCCCCCTGAAGCATATACACCAATCGTCTATCCTGCTGTCGTTATGAACGGCAGCCCCCACAAACAGTTGGCGCGTAGATTTATTACTTACCTACACTCAATGGAGAGCGGTAAAGTTTTTGAAAAGCACGGATTTACCTTCTTGGTACTAAAATGAGGATTACCCCCGCTGAAGTTACCGCCCTCTCTATATCTATAAAAGTTGCGTTACTCAGTCTTGTTATAATGTTTCCGCCTGGGCTATTAGTCGGTTGGCTACTCGCAAAACGCACATTCCCGGGAAAATCGTTCCTGAATACGCTTGTGATGTGTCCGTTGGTGCTGCCGCCTATCGTCAGTGGATATTTACTCCTTATCCTATTGGGCAAACACGGATTCATCGGTGGCTTTATCTATCAAACTTTCGGCATAGAGATCGTTTTTTCACAGTTGGCAGTTATTATCGCAGTCTCCATTATCTCATTTCCACTATTAGTACGGGGTATCGTGACAGGGATGGAATCTGTACCGCTCGAGCTTGAAAATGCGGCACGGACGCTTGGAGCATCACCCCTGAAGGTGTTTTGGACGATAACCTTCCCACTTGCGCATCGTGGAATTATCGGTGGGACGATCCTCGGTTTCTCCAAAAGTCTCGGAGAGTTTGGTGCCACTATCATGGTCGCAGGAAACATCCCCGGCAAAACCCAAACGATGGCGTTAGCGATTTTCAGTGCCGTCCATCTCGGAGAAGATGCATCCGTTTATCGATTGGTGTTTATTTCAACCATTGTTGCCTTCATAGCACTCTGGTTAACGGAACGTTTCACGCTCCGATAGGGCGTTTTTTGTAAAGGTGATTGAAATCACACGGAACAGTATCCGACTATAATGTTCTTCATTGCTGCTGGCGAGGTTTCCTAACCGCACCGAAGGCATTATTTTCAGAATGCTTTTGGGCACCTCTGTTCAGAATCCACCTCACCGAACCGCAAGGAATAATTAAAAAATGGCAGAGAGTCCCAAAATTAGACTCAATTTTCGCAAAAGCCTCGGTAGTTTCACTTTGCGAGTCGATTGCACGCTGGAAACAAAGGTTTCAGCGTTTTTAGGCGTGTCTGGAAGTGGTAAAAGCACGCTTCTCAATTGCGTGAGCGGCACGTTGACCCCCGATGAAGGTGAGATCGCTTTTGGAGACGAAATACTTTACGCCTCTGCCGCTGGAATTAATCTACCACCTGAAAAGCGGCGGTTCGGCTATGTCTTCCAGGAGGGATACCTTTTTCCGCATCTCACGGTTGCTCAGAACATCCGATATGGACAACCTACGTCATGGAAATCTTCAGATGCGATAGATGTTCTCGAAATTTCCGAACTGCTTCAGCGGTATCCGAAGGAGCTTTCTGGGGGACAACGTCAACGGGTTGCGATCGCACGGGCACTCGCAATGGAACCACGAATGCTCCTCATGGATGAGCCGCTTGCTTCACTTGATAGCGCGCTAAAAGATCGAATTATACCCTATCTGCACCACATTAAGGAAGTTTTCGAGATACCGATCCTTTATATTACCCACGCCTTTTCCGAGGCAATGGCACTCGCTGACGAAGCCTTTCTAATCGCTGATGGCGAAATTATGGCGAGTGGTGAACCTCATCGGTTGTTAACTGCCCCTTCCGCGATGCCCATCGCACAGATGACAGGTGTCGAAAACATTCTATTCCTTCCCGTAACGGATTCAAGCAAGGCACGCGGTTTGACTGCGTTGGAAATCGGGAGCCAGTCTCTAATTATACCTTATATCGATGTTGAAGTCGGCGAGGTTGTTCCGGTCGCTATCCGTGCTGAGGATATTATTATCTCGCTTGAACCCAATATCTCCGTGAGTGCACGCAACATATTACCCGGAAAAATTCAGTATCTTGATGTCAGAGCCGAACGAACGTGGTTATCAATTCTCGTTGAATGGCATCACCTCGCCGTGAAAATCACACACGAAGCACGAGATCAGCTGCAATTAAGGGAAGGATCAGAGGTATACTGTGTGATTAAGGCAAGTGCCATCAATCTCCTCTGGGATTAAATTCTTTTGTCTGAATCAGGATTAAAAGGTATTTGTAGGTTGGGTTGAAACGAAGTTGAAATCCAACTTTATTCACCACGTTTCTGAAGCTGATCCCAAAGCGCATCCACCTGTCTGTGGAGTTCTTCAAGCGGTCCTTCGTTCTCTATAACAACATCCGCATACTTGACTTTTTCTGTGACGGGCATCTGCGCATCAATCCTCGCTTGGACTTCGGATTCCGTAAGCGGCCTGCCCTGTGCAATGCTGCGTTCCAGCGTGCGCCGCAGTTGCGTTTCTGCTGATGCTGTCACCACAACAATCAGATCAACTGTGTCATAAGCACCCGCTTCAATGAGGAGTGGTGCATCGAGGAGCACGATGCACGTCGGGGCTTCCGCGGCGAGGTGGCGTGCCTGCCCGCGTGAGCGTTCGATAATCAACGGATGCAGAATGCTGTTCAAGCGTTCGCGAGCGGCTTTATCCTGAAAGACGATGGCTCCGAGTTTTTTTCGACTCACATCCCCGGATGCGTCGAGAATGTCTTCTCCAAATGCGTCAGTGAGTTCGTCAATAACGGGGCTATCCGCTTTGAGGAGTTGGTGTCCGATTTCGTCTGCATTGATCTGAATCGCTCCCTTTTCTGCAAGCAGATCCGAGACGGTCGTCTTTCCGCAGGCGATCCCGCCTGTAATCCCGACGATAGTGCCGCGTGCGCGGTCTGTTGTTGCTGTTTCCATATCTTGAGTGTATACCACCCACCACAATTTGTCAATGCCCTCCCTTGTAGGAGGGATCTCCGAATCCCGACAATATTGGCTGTTCTGTAGGAAGGATCTCCGAATCCCGACTCTTTTTTCTACTGATCACAACAATTTTCTAAGTTTCGCTGGCGAGGTTTCCAACCTCGCCTCCTTGATAACTCCCAATTTCAATTGACACCCACAACTACTTCTGCTACGATGCTAACCACTATAGCTATTTTCATTCGGAAAGGGGCAATGTTTCATGGGAAGATTAGAGGGTAAAGTCGCAATCGTAACGGGCGCGGGTAGAGGGCATGCCGAAGCAGTCGCCAGACGCTTCGCCAAAGAAGGCGCAGCGGTTTCTATCTGCGATGTGCTCCCGGTGGAAGAGTTAGAGGCAAACGTCGGTTCAGAAATTAGAGCCGACGGTGCGGACGTGATCTGTTTTGAGACCGATGTTTCGCGGGAAGAACCCGTCCAAGAGATGGTCGCTGCGACGATCGAGAAATTCGGCACTATTGATATACTCGCCAACGTCGTCGGCATCGCGGGACCGACGAAGGATGTCTGGGACATGACGTTGGAAGAATGGCGGCGCACGCTTGAGGTCAACCTCGATTCGCTGTTTATCTGTTCTAAAGCCGTCCTGCCGGAGATGATTCGCAAGGAATACGGAAAGATTATCAACTTCAGTTCGGGGACGGGCAAACAACCGCTTTCGCATAGAGCACCGTATGCGACCTCGAAGATGGGTGTCATCGGTTTCACACGCACGCTCGCCGCCGATGTCGGACGCTACAATATCACCGTCAACGCCATCTGTCCGGGGTGGCACATGGAGAGGAGCCTTGAACTCGCAAGGGGCAGAGCTAAATACATGAACAAATCCTTTGATGAAGACGCATTACGCGAGCGATACGGACGAACGAACCCCAAAAGCGTTATTGCTGGGAGATGGTGTTCAGATGAGGGATATAGCGATAAAGGCTCCGGATCAGAGGATGCCGCAGCGTTAGCAGCCTTCCTCGCCTCAGAGGATGCCGCGAACATGACAGGTCAAGACATCAACACCGGCGGCACAGTGATGTGGTAGTTATATAGATTCTCAATCCTCTATCTTCGCCAGTGATCAAAACCATGTTTCGACATATCATGTTGGGCGAGGTCCCCGTGCCTCGTCCTTCTCAACCGACTGCCAATCATCATTCACGGTAGGTGCGGTTTCCTAAGCACCGGATTGACCTTACCTCATTTCCTACTTACAATTCGCTCTTCTCCCCGCTGGTGCGGTTTCCTAACCGCACCTTTTTCTTTTTTACAAATATTTCTTATCTATTTTCAATTTAACTTGATATTTGTTAATAAATACAGTATAATATATTATGGCGTTTCCAAAAAAGAACGTTCTGCGTCAACTACGAAAAACAGGCGATGTCAGGAAAGTGATCTGTTGTCACTCAAAAAATGTTACACTTTCCGCCAAAATATTTTTTTCGCAGCAGCAAATCAGAAGAAAAGGGCTATAAACCCTTACAACCACTGGGTTTTCTCCGATGCCTTCTGACACCAAATGTTACACCAGTGTAACATTTTTTACGACTTATGAGTATCCGATAGGAGTTTAATGGATGAAACAACTCACGCAAGCCGCGTTTCAGAAGGCAAAGAATTTTATAATGGATCAGGGGAGAGCGTTGGACCAAAAGCGTTTTGAATTCCATTTTGAGAATGGATCCGCTGATGCCGTCCTCGCCGCGCTATCACACTATCAAAACGACGATGGTGGATTTGCCCACAATCTGGAGCCCGATATCAGGAGCTCTGCTTCGTCGGCAATAGTGACCACTTTAGGTTTCCAGATTCTCAGGGAAATTCGGGCACCTGTAAATCACGTATTGGTCCAAAAGGGAATCCAATATTTTATTGACACCTATGACGAACCCCAACAGGTATGGCACATCGTTCCACCTGAAGTGGAGGAGGCACCTCACGCCCCTTGGTGGAATTACAAGAGGAGTCCCGAAACTTTCGGGCAGTTTCTGGTCAACCCCCGCGCTGAGATTGTCGGGTATTTACACGAATTTGGCAATAGCGTGCCGACGGAATTGTTGAACACATTAACAACAACTGTTCTGGAGCATCTGGATTCCCTGCCCGACGAAATGGAGATGCACGATATTCTCTGTTGCGTGAGGCTCGCGGAGACGGAAGCTCTACCGAATACGGACAAGGTCTGGGAGAAACTCGCTCAAGCGGCGGCGCAGGGTGTTGCCCGGAACGCGGAGCAGTTGGCTGGCTATGTTCTCAAACCTTTATGGTTGGTGCCCTCCCCAGAATCACCCTTAGCTGCTGGGCTTAAGGATGAAGTGAAGATGAACTTGGACTTTGAGATCGGACAGCAGGGAGAGGATGGTTCTTGGTCCCCGAATTTCTCTTGGGATGATCAGTATCCAGAAGCATGGCGAGCGGCGAAAAAGGAGTGGCAATCCAGGCTCACGGTTGATACCCTGAAAACGTTGAAAGATTTCGGGCGCATTGCGCAAGGAAATGAGTAAAATGGAAATATGGGTAAGGCTTTATAGGTGTTGATAGTCTTTTTGTGTATGTAACACCGCGTTTGCATACGCGAGGCAGGCACGAATATCCTCTTGCACGATATGAGGATAATTCTCAAGAATCTCTGCCTCAGTCCAACCGTGTCCTAATAAGCCAACGATGAATTCAACAGCTAATCGTGTGCCTTTTATCACAGGTTTTCCTGTAAGAATATTCTCGTCACAGACGATCCGTTCTGCTAATGTATGCGGGATCTGACCTCGCATAATGTTTCCCGTCTCCCGTGCTATCAGTAGTAAGACTGCATGCAGTTACGATCACTTCTCCCCGACCGCGATGGAGTATCCACGGTATAGAGTGAGTACTTGTTGTTTTGCTCTGTTTCTACCCCATCAATAGATATTCCTATTATACTACACTTTTCTATGGATGTCAAATGAGGAGTGAAAAGAGGAACCCGAAATTACCACTTGACACTTCCCTCAAATTTCTGGTAAAATAAATGAGGCGATGCAAAAAATGGAAGGAGCGGCGAAAAGGAAGTATGCCGGAGTAGAATCTAAGAAAAGGATATGAATCCTGATCGCGGATTTGGCATCCAACCGAATGGAGGCAATTGACTTTCGTGATATGTCCCTTAAGGAATATCAACGGGGCAGGGACATCCCTTCTGCCTGAACAGACGAGAATTCGGTAATGCGTGACGCACATCCGCGAAAAATCCAATACTACCGAGATCAAAATGGACGCGCACCTTTCACTATATGGATTCAGTCTATTCGGGACCCAAAAACCCAAAACAGAATCTTACGGAGACTTGACCGGCTCACATGGGGCAATTTTGGTGAATGTAGATCTGTTGGAAGTGGGGTGTTTGAATTGATACTTAACTTCGGATCGGGTTATCGTATCTATTTCGGTGAAGTCGATAACACTGTGGTCCTCCTGCTTTGTGGTGGTGATAAGTCATCGCAGGCCCGAGACATTGAGCGGGCAAAAGTGTACTGGCGAGAATACAAGGAGGTGAGCCAATGAGGGAAATGGGAGATTGGCGTGAGTACTTAATGGAACGACTTGCTGATCCAGAGAACGCAATGAATTATCTTGATGTGTCGTTAGAAGAATACCAGGCAGATGGTGATACCTCTTTTTTTCTAATGGGGCTCCGGAACGTTGTCGATGCCCAAGGTGGAATTTCTACTTTTGCTGAGCAAATCGGGCTTGAGCAGAAGGATCTGTTGATACTGCTGTCTAACGACGCCGCGCCGCGTATTGATACTCTCAATGCTATTGTTAAGGGACTTGGGTGCCGCCTATCAATTAAACCGCGAGAGGTTACGAGTTCAACGCATGGAGTTAAGAATGAGGATTATCCACTTGCACAACGAGAGCCAGCGAAATCCAATCTCGGAGTCGCTACCGACTGAACCTATAAGATGAAAATCAGAGTCTTTGTTTGATAGTGCAACTTGGGTAAAAATAGATGATGCGACATAAAAATTGGAAGGAGCAAAAGAAGTGGCACAAGACACAATTAAAGTTGGGGTTATCGGGGCAGGGGGTAACACGACATCACGGCATATTCCCGGACTCCAAGCCATCGAAGGCGTTGAGATCATCGGGGTCTGCAATCGGAGTCTGCAATCCTCGCAGCGGGTAGCAGACCAGTTCGGTATCCCGAAGACCTACGGCAATTGGCAGGATGCGATCGCCGATGCGGACACGAATGCGATTGTCATTGGAACATGGCCCTACATGCACTGCCGGGCTACAATAGCGGCACTGGAGGCGGGCAAGCACGTGATGTGCGAGGCGCGGATGGCGATGAACGCCAGAGAAGCGCATAAGATGCGAGAGGTATCGCGTCAGAAAACACATCTCATCGCGCAGATCGTCCCATCGCCGATGACACTGCGGGTCGATAACACCATAAAACGGCTTATCGCTGACGGATACATCGGGGACGTGCTTGCCATAGAAGCACGCGCAGGCGGCGCGTTTTTGGACAGCGAGGCACCCCTCCAGTGGCGGCAAGATTTTGACCTCAGTGGGCTTAACATCATGAGTATGGGGATCTGGTACGAGGCGTTGATCCGTTGGGTCGGAGAAGCGACGCAGATTATGGCGATGGGCAAAACCTTCGTCAAGATGCGTCCGGATGCCGACGGTGTCATGCGTTCTGTGCGGATTCCTGAACATATTGATGTCGTTGGGGATCTCGAATGCGGTGCGCAGCTGCACATACAGGTTTCTAACGTCGCCGGATTAGCAGGCGCACCGGAAGTTTTTGTCTTCGGCAGCAACGGGACTTTGCGTTTTTCGGGGAATCGTCTTTACGGTGGACAAAAGGATGACACTGAACTCACCGAGATTGATATTCCTGATTCAGAGGCTGGCGGCTGGCGAGTCGAGGAAGAGTTTGTGAACGCTATCCGTGGCGAGGAAATTATCACGCACACCGATTTTGAGACAGGTGTGAAATACATGGAGTTTACGGAGGCGGTCACGCTGAGTATGCAATCGGGAACCGCAATTACCTTACCACTCCATATTTAGAACGGGCTACGACACAGCAGCGGAGTGGGTCTGCTACCTTGGAAGGAAAGACGTTTGACACTCGGAGAACTCTTTGATCTTTGTAAAGACATTGAACTGCGGCAAGCGAAACTCTATGCCTCTCTCTCATTGCGGTTAGGGAGTGTTGATGAACGGATCGCGCGATTTTGGGAGCAGATGAGCACGGAGGAGTGGCAGCACCACATTCTCGTGGATTTCGGGCGATCTCTATGCATTGACGCGTTTGGAGTGGATTCACCTGTGACCGAGTTGTCGGATGTTCCGGTTCAGCAAATTATGGACGCGCTGGATGCCCACGAACAGAAGGTTGATAGTGGAGAGGTCTCGCTTGATGAAGCCTTCGATATCGCGATCGCGATTGAAGGAAGCGAGGCAGATGCCATTTATATGTATCTCCTCTCTATCATGAGAAAGGCTATAGAACAGGGCAATCAGCCGTATTTGATGGATCGGATTGTGCAGGTGGAGAAGGACATGGTGTCACACGTAGATGGGTTAGTCAAGGCGACACAGAGATTTGCAAAGGATAACGACCTGATTCGGAAAGCACATCGTCTAAAAGCAGAACACGGTTAAACTGTGGGATCGGGGCATTTCGTTTTTCTGTAGGAGGGATCTCCGAATCCCGACACTTCTTGGTCGCGATGTATCCCACAGGACCAACAGACCGTCGAAAATTGAATAGCCCTAAGAGTAGGTGAGGTTTGTAACCTCGATACTGAATAGCCCTAAGGGTAGGAGAGATTTGTAACCTCGATACAATTTTCACGAGTGCTGTGCGTTGCACAAGAGATTTCCCGCTTGCGCACACGCGACCTCTTCAAGTTGTAAGGTGGTGTGGTTGATACCGAAGTGGGTTTTCAGTTCTGCATTGATCTGTTCAAGAATCCGGTCAGGGGCTAAAGTTGTATTTTCGTCAACCACGACGTGTGCACTCAGGACAGAGTAGTTAGAACACAATGACCAGATGTGCATGTCGTGAACATCTTTGACGGTGTCTAAAGCACGGAGATGCGTCGCGACGGTGTCTGCGTCTGCGTTCCGTGGCGAGTTTTCAAGCAAGATATGCACCGCTTCTCGCGTCACGTTCACCGCGCCGAAAAGAATAATCCCACCGATAAGGAAACTCAGCAACGCGTCAATCGGGTACCATCCCGTCCAGAAAATAATCGCGCCTCCGACAACCACCGCGACGGAGGAGAGAGTGTCCCCTATCACGTGGAGCATCGCGCTCCGGACGTTGAGATTATCGTGACCTTCGCCGTGCAGCTGCCATAAGATGAGTAGGTTACCTGCGAAGCCGAGGCACGCCACAACAAACATCCCCGTCACTTTTATTTCTGTCGGCGACATGTACCGTTGGTAGGCTGCGTAGAAAATCCAACCGGAAATCCCGATGAGCGACACGCCGTTGATCAAAGCAGCGAAGACCTCCGCACGGTGATACCCATAAGTCCGCGAGGAGGTGGCTGGACGTGTCGAGAGATAAATTGCCAGCCAACTAATCAGTAGCGAAAAGACATCAGACATTACGTGTGCCGCGTCGCTTAACAGTGCCAGACTACCTGACCAGATACCTCCGATCAGTTCACCGAGGAAGACGCAAAACGTGATAAGCACAGCAAACTTGAATTTCTTTTGGAGATGTGTTTGATGGCTGTGTTCGTGTCCATCGCCATGATCGTGGTGATGGGCGTGACTGTGATTGTGCACAGCGTCTCCCTTTAAAAGTAGTAGACACACGCCGTTGTGCCGAAACTAAAAGTGTAACCGAACTGAGGCGTGATACCTCGTCCTACAATGCGGATTCGTTTGCGTCTAATCGGTGGACGTGCTGCTCTTTGATTCGCTGCTCGTATCGGTTTTCTTTTCTTTTTTCTCGCTTTTGTCCGATGAAGTGCTTTTGTCTGACGGCTCGTTTTTATCCTTCTTCGCTGATTCTTTGTAGCCGTCACTGCGGTAGTCTGTAATGTAGAATCCGGAGCCTTTGAAAATCAATCCGGCACCTGCTCCGATGAGTCGTTTCACTTTGCCATTGCACTCCGGGCATTCCTCGATGGCGGGGGCAGTAATGCCCTGAAACCGCTCGAATCGGTTGTCGCATGCGAGACATTTATACTCGTATGTGGGCATATAGAGTTATCCTCCATTCTATGTGTCTTGCAAGTAGGAGCGAGTTTCACTCGCGATTCCTTACTCTGTCGTGGTAAAAAGTTTGTTGCTAAAAAGACGATATTCTGATAAATTTTAATCGTTACGCATGCAAAAGTCAAGTGAATTTTTTGTGATCGGAGTTTTTTATGTTTCGCCTGCTTATTGATTCTGAGAGTTTTCCACTCGGCAAGGGACCGATGGTCATGCTCATTCTGTTCCTTGTATCTACACTTTTCATCTTCGGACGATCTGAAGAGGCGGGTGAGAAACTCGAATTCTGGATTTTCGCGAACACCCACTATGAGGAATACCAAGCACGCGTGCCTATCTTTGAGGCGCAGAACCCAGGCGTCAACGTCCAACTCATCAATTTCGGTAACACGATGCACGATAAACTCCTCGCTGCGATGTTATCCAATTTCGGCGCGCCGGATCTCGTTGAGGTTGAGATTACATCCATCGGTCGGTTTCTTAAGGGCGCAATTGATGAGGTCGGCTTTGTCGATCTCCGTCCGCGTTTAGAGAGCGAAGGTTGGATGGAGAAATTGGTCGTGAGTCGGTTCACACCCTGGTCCTACCGCGGTCGGATTTACGGCATCCCACACGATTTACATCCTGTTGTGCTGCTCTACCGAGATGACCTCTTTAAAGCCGCTGGTGTTGAAATGACAGAAGTTGAAACCTGGGATGACTTTATCGCTGCTGGAAAGAAAGCGACACGCGATCTCGATGGCGATGGTAGGATTGACCAGTACGCAATCGTGTTGGATCGGCGCACGGAGAGCGACTATTTCAGTTTACTCCTTCAACAGGGGGGCGGATTCTTCGACGAAGAGGGCAACGTCATTATCGACAGTGAACTCGCGATTGAGACGCTGGAGTTTTTCACGGCGTTGTTCAATGAACATGAAATTGCGACCCCAGTATACGGCACATGGCACGGGGATCCGAGTAATTTCGCCGCAATGCAAGATGGTAAAATTCTCTCTATCCTTTCACCCGATTGGTACGTCGGCATCCTCAAAAGTCAGGTGCCGCAGATGTCCGGTAAATGGAAGGCGGTCAGCATGCCTGCGTGGCACCCTGGCGGTAGGCGCACCACGACGCGCGGTGGAACAATGATCGGGATTACGAAGCAGTCCAAAAACCCAGATCTCGCGTGGGAAGTACTCAAATTTACCTATTTTGACAGACCCGGTCTCGTCAACCGATATGAGACGACACGGATTATTCCACCGCTCAAATCCGCATGGGATGCTCCTATCTTTAAAGAACCGGATGTCTACTTGGGTGGACAGCAGCTGGGGGAGTTGTTTATCGAATTGGCACCCGATATGCCAGCACGCTATCAGAATCCATACTGGTCGGAAGGCGCGGATCTCCTCAACGATGCAATTTTCGCCGCTGTCACCGAGAAACAGACACCGAGAGAGGCGTTAACCGATTTGGCAGAGAAGGTGCGAGCACTGATTGCGAAGGATAGAGGCAGATGGGGAGACATGTAGATTTCTTGCATTGTCCGCCTTCACTATGAGGTGCGATTGGGAAATCGCACCTACTGGGTTTGAGGATAAAGAAAGTTTTTTATGAAAGCAAAACGCTCAACGAATTTATTTTGGAATCAACAACAGAAAATCGCTCCCTATCTTTTTATTGCCCCATTTTATCTGCTGTTCGTCATTTTCATGGGCTATCCGCTCATTTCGTCGCTCGTGATGAGTCTTTATGAAATGCGTGGATTCCAGAGTCGGATATTTGTTGGTATCGGTAACTTCACAGACCTGTTCCGCGACCCAATTTTTTGGAAATCGCTACGGAACACCGCCTATTTCGCAGCAGGCACGCTTACCCTCCAATTACCGATCGCGCTGCTGTTAGCGATTCTCCTCAACTCCAAATTCGTCAAAGGGAAGAATTTCTTGCGTCTCGCCTTTTTCGCACCCGTCCTTGTTGCGGGTGTCTTTGTCGCGATTATCTTCAACCTCGTCTACGATCAGCGTGCGGGTTTAGTAAATCAGGAATTCGTGCTCTTTGGCAAAGAGATCGGTTGGTTAAACGAGGAGAAATATGTGATGCCAGCGGTCATCCTGACAGGCGTTTGGCAGTGGGCGGGATTCAATATGATCTATTTTTTAGCAGGGTTACAAGGGATTCGGCAGGAGTTGTATGAAGCCGCAGCCGTCGATGGTGCAAACTGGTGGCAGGCGTTCATCCATGTCACGCTGCCATCCTTGCGACCCGTGATAGCGTTCGTTTTCGTTGTCTCGATGATAGGCTCGCTCCAACTCTTCGACCTTCCGTTTATTTTAACGAACGGCGGTGAACCAGCGGATGCAGGCTCAACAATCGTCATGTATCTCTACAAAAATGGGTTCCAGTTCATGCGTCTCGGTTATGCAGCAACGATCGGATGGGTGCTGTTTTTCATTATTGCGGTTATCTCAATCGTCCAATTAAAATTGCTCGGTATTTTCCGAGATGAATAGTAGTAGGCACACGCCGTTGTGCCGTCAACCACGGAAGGGAAAGACTTTGTATATCCTACCCGCCATCGATCTTCGCGGTGGCAAGTGTGTGAATTTAGTACAGGGTATCGCCTCACAGGAGACAATCTTCTCGGACGCACCTGTAGAAATGGCATTGCGCTGGGAAGCCGAGGGCGCGGAATACTTGCACCTCGTGGATCTCGACGGCGCGTTTCAGGGTGAATCGGCGAACCTCCACATTGTCATCCAAATTATTGCTGAACTTGATATTCCTATCCAGCTGGGGGGTGGCATCCGCAGTATGGAACAATTAAGAACAGTGTTGGCGTTAGGCGTAGATCGCGTCATTTTAGGGACGGTTGCGCTCAAACAACCGGGGTTAGTGAAACAGGCGTGTGCCAAATACGGCGCGCGTGTCGCTGTCGGTATTGATGCCAGAGATGGAAGGGTCGCCACGGACGGATGGTTAGAGGTCTCCAAAAAATCTGCTGTCGAATTTGCCCAAGAAATGTCGGAGGTCCAAACGTTTATCTACACCGACATCAAAAGCGATGGAATGCTCAAAGGTCCCAATGTTGACGCAACCGCTGATATTATTGATGCTGTCACTGCGGATGTAATTGCTTCAGGGGGTGTCACGTCGCTCGCTGACATAGCCGCTTTGAAGCAAATTGGTGCCAGCGGTGCGATTATCGGACGTGCTTTGTATACCGGCGACCTCACCCTGTCAGATGCAATCGCTACAGCACGTTAGAGAAACATCACTCCACGCCCGTCACAACACCGAACCCAATTCGCACATCCATCTTTTTCACCTCAAATCGGGTGCCAATCTCCATCACCAGTGGTAGGTCAAGCGTAAGGGAGACGTGGGCATAAGCTCCCGGTGTAATCAGAGAGAGACTTGGCGGGAGTTTTAGATGCGCTGGCATATCGGTACCCCATAGGTAGATGTCAGGCCTATCGTTTTCGATGAGCGGGATGTGTGTGCCGCTCTCTTCGTGTGTCAGCAGATAGATGAGTGCCGTAAATTCGGAATGTGATTTGACGGTCTTCGGTGTGCAAAGCACCTGTCCAACAGACAACCAGTCGGGTTCAGATTCGACACACACTTCATCCTCCTTTATGCTGAGAACCCGCGTCTTAATTCTATCCCCTTTGCCCACGATGTCTACCGCTTGCCCGACAGCGAGTTGTCCCTGCACAATATTGCCGCGAACGGATACACGCTCCTGAGTTTCCTCAGTGATTTCATGGATCGGCATAATAAGAGGTAAGTGTGCCGTGTCCACGGGTGTTGGCATTGCCCGATTCATTGAGAAGATAAGGTCAATGATCGGTTGCCACTGCGGCGAGGTGATACTGTTTCCCCTATAGTCTAATGCCTTACGCGCATCACCGACAATTATTGGGGTGGTTTCTGGATTCCATCCACACTCGTTCAGCAGTTCTTCCATTTCCTGTTGACAAATGTCTATAAGTTCATCGTCTTTTGGAATGCCGTCTGTGTTCAGAAAAGATAACACTGTCGGGTAATGCATCTGATTCGCAAGGCGGAGATGCGACTCGGAGTCCGGTGTGACACCCTCGACTGCATTTACGATCCAAATGGCACCATGTATTGCCGGAGAACCGCTGACGAGCATTTTGACAACGTCGATGTGAGTCTCGCAATCGATTTGAGTGTAAAGTTTACCACTGGTTTCATACGCTATGGCGCGGTAGGTGATGCCAACCCCCTCCCGGATTGGGTGACTGATTGGGGGTTGTGTTTCAAAATCACTATCTCCGTTCGTGTGGATCGCACCGATTCTCGCAACAACCTTCGCTATCGCCGCTGTCAATGTTGTTTTGCCGTGTCCGAGTGCGCCGAGCGTGCAAATAGGTAATCTGCGGTGCGTGTTTTCTTTTTGATCTGTCATCTCTTTTCTCCTGATTCGGTGTAATTTTTTACTACAATCTCCACTTCATTATAGCACGAAGTTAGGAATTCGGCAATAAAGGAAAAACTTGCCAAACCGTCTGGCGCGTGTTAGACTATACTAAAGTTTGGATGCTTCGTGTCACGGGCAAGTTGAGTTTCAAAGCCGATATTGAGCAGGCACTTCGTTTATTGGAGTAGCGTTGTCCAAAACTCTGGAAATAGAAAAATGTCAAACCAAAAAATCCATAACCATAGTGAACTGGCATCTATCCTTCAGCAAGCGAAAGCAGACGGAGACATTGTTGTTACGACCAACGGTTGTTTTGATGTCCTGCACTTAGGGCATCTCCGGTATCTTCAGGCGGCGCGCCAGCTCGGCGATCTGCTCGTGGTAGCGATTAATAGCGACAGTTCAGTCCGACAACTTAAGGGCGAAAATCGTCCACTTGTGCCTGAAGAAGAACGCGCGGAGATGCTCGCCGGATTGGAATGTGTTGATTACGTCGTCATCTTTCCAGAAGCAACGCCAATTGATTTGCTCTCCGAACTCAAACCGAATATCCATGTTAAAGGTGGCGACTATAAACTGGAACAGCTCATCGAAAGAGATGTCGTTGAGGCAAACGGCGGTAAGGTTATCGTCGGTTTAAACGTCCCGGGTAAATCCACAACGAATCTCATCGAAGTGATATGTGACCGCTACGGAGATACTGATAAGGAAAATTAAAAATCTGGTTAAGAATGGTTGTTAAACCAAAACAGTAGCCTGCAACAATACGCAGAAACACTTTCTTCGCATTGGATTTTTTCGGACGGGCGAGCATCTGCAACGAAGTGGCAGAATGAGCAACACCCTCGCCCGTCCGTAAGCGTTTGCAAAAACACGCAGGCGGATATGAGGGACGCACGTTAAAGTTCAAACACACGCTGTTCCTCCGCAAGGAAAATTAAAAGAATGCAGATAAACGATTCATTACGTGTCACCGATCTAAAACCTCAGATTGAGAGGCTTTTTGAATGTTCAGGTCAAAAGATTTTAGCCATAGAGGACACATGGCTCCCCGAAAACGGGACACCCGTTTTTACGGTTGCTGGCACCTACACAACACGCGGTTGGACGGAGTGGACACAAGGGTTTCAGTTCGGCTCCGCTATCCTTCAATTTGATGCCACTGGCGATGAGCAGTTCCTTGAGATCGGTAGACGGAACACGATTGAGAAGATGGCACCGCACGTGACACACATCGGTGTCCACGATCACGGGTTCAATAATGTCTCGACTTATGGCAACCTCCGGCGTTTGATGCGGGAGGGTGTGATTCCGTGGAACGATAGTGAGATGGATTTCTATGAACTCGCACTGAAAGCCTCCGCTGCCGTGCAAGCGGCTCGCTGGACCCGTATTCAAGATGGGACCGGATACATCGCCTCTTTCAACGGACCGCATTCGCTCTTCTCAGACACTATCCGTTCTTTGCGCGCTTTAGGACTTGGGCATACCCTCGGTGCAGTGCTCATGGGTGAGGGTGATGCCGCTATCAGTCTACTGGAACGCCTGCTCCAACATTCACAGACCACAGCAACCTATAACGTCTACTACGGCGACGGACGTGACGCATTCGATCTGCGTGGACGGGTTGTGCATGAATCTATCTTCAATACGAACGATGGGAACTACCGTTGTCCCAGTACACAGCAGGGATATTCCCCGTTTACGACATGGACGCGCGGACTCGCATGGATTGTTACGGGGTACGCCGAGCAACTCGAGTTTTTTGATACGTTACCCGCAGATATACTTGAACCTTACGGCGGATATGATCTGGCAACGGCACACATGCGCAAAGCCGCGGAAGCCACTGCCGATTTCTATATTGAGAACACAGCACAGGATGGAATCCCGTATTGGGATACAGGTGCTCCCGGTTTAGCGGAACTCGGTGAATATTTGGCTAAACCTTCGGACCCGTATAACGATCTCGAACCCGTAGATAGCTCCGCCGCGGCGATTGCGGCACAGGGCTTAATTCGACTCGGCAACTATCTCAGAAAGCACGGCGAGTCGGAGGCAGGGAATTCCTATTACCAAGCAGGCTTGACAGTCGCGAAGACGCTCTTTGCTGAACCGTATCTCTCTGAATCTGAGTCGCATCAGGGATTGCTCTTGCATTCGGTGTATCACCGTCCGAACGGATGGGATTATGTGCCGGAGGGCAGAAAGATTCCATGCGGAGAGGCTTCGATGTGGGGTGATTACCACGCCCGCGAACTCGCAGTCCTCTTATGGCGAGAGATCGTCGAAAAACCGTATCTAACGTTTTTCTAATCTTTGTTGGTAGGTGCGGTTTGATGAAGATTAAAAAAATATTTCGGTAATATTTATTTTCCCCTAACCGCACCATAGGTGTCAATTTTAGAAAAATACGTCCGATTCTGAGTATGAGATAAAGTGTTCATGAGCGAAATCTCTATCGTCTCCTCTACAAAATGTGAGGAGAATGCGTGGTTTTTAGCTCCGTAGGGGCGACATCTTTGTAGAAACGCGTGGAATATAAGAATATAGCCCCGGAGGGGCGGCATTTGTAAAAACGCTGCTACAGAGGCGAGTCGGATTAGAGGAAATAAAGATGAATGAAAACAAAGACACACAGCAACACCCAAAAGTTGAAATAGCAGTCAAAAATTTCGGTCCCATTGCGGAAGCGAACATCGATCTGCGTCCGTTGACGGTGTTTGTCGGTCCCAGCAATACAGGAAAAACCTATTTTGCCACGCTGGTGTATGCTTTGCATGGTGTCCTTGCGGGGTTCCCGCGATATCCTTTATTGAACCACGCTCTATTTTCCTTACCTAAAGCCGTGTTCGGGTCAGACTCTTTCGATGGTGTGATTGAGACAATGGATGAAGTAAAAAAATTTAATCAATTAGTTGAAAAAATAAAAATAATTAACAAACAATTCAAGTTTTTAGAACTTCCTCAGGACATCCGTGAGAAAGTGAGATCTGAACTCAAGAATCTACTGGTTTTTGAGGAAGAACTTAAACGCTGCTTTGATCTGAAGTCGATTGCCAAATTACCTCGGTCGGACAACGGACGGTACCATAGAATGGATGTTTCTTTATCGGTTAGTGAAGCAGGTCAAGAACTCTGGGCGGTTAAGATGAAAAATTCCGGCGATAGCATCATAATAAATGATCGAGTTAACGAGAACATGGTTGTTAATCCTGTGGAATTAATTGGACCACATGCTATCAGATATTTGCGAAGGTATTATCTGCCGTCTTCTCGAAGTGGAATAATGCAAAATCATAAAATAATTGCAAGTTCATCTGTAGCACTTGTTAGTTACCCATTCATGGAAGGTTCCTCAGATATTGCGACGTTATCGGGAGGACTTGCAGACTTCCTACGGCTGCTGATACTCTACGAAGAACCTGATACGCCTAACGATGAATTGTTTACAATTGCCAAATTATTAGAGACTGGTGTACTCGCCGGTGACATAGTCACAAAATCTTCTCCAAGTGGGCACTCAGAATTTCTCTACCGTCCACAGGGAATGGAGGAAAATATTCTTGTGAGTCAAGCCTCTTCAATGGTATCTGAACTCGCTCCATTGGTACTATTTCTACGGAGTGGTATCAAACCCGGTGATACACTCATCATTGAAGAACCGGAAGCGCACCTACATCCGGGTGCCCAAGCAGACATGGCGGTCATCCTCGCGCGTTTGGTTCGTGCGGGGGTAAAAGTGATTATCACAACACATAGTGATTGGCTACTTCAGGAAATAAGCAATCTAACTCTTGAGGGACTGCTAGAGGAAGAGGCTGACGAGCCTTCCAGTTGGTTATTACCGGAAGAGGTCGGCGTATGGCATTTCCAAAAAGATCAACCTGTGAAGGAAATTCCCTTTAAACCCAGAGAAGGTATCTCTCCAGAGGATTATGAGGATGTTGCCGAAGGACTCTACAACCGCTCAGTGAATCTCCAACAGAAATTAGAAAAAAAGAAAGGTAAGAGCGAGCGTGAATCTGTATGAAGTTCTTGAGGAGGTTCGTCAGTGGGTCGGAGACAGGAAGGCGACATCCCCCTATACCAAAGAAGGATGTCGAGTCTCTATGGCTGACTTACAATCCAAACCAGTAAACCGTGTTGTATTGGATGTAGACCGGGCGTTTCCAACGGACAGAGCCAAAACAAATCAATGTGACTTGATTCTTTTCCACATTAATGATGCCCAAAATGACCTCGTTGTAGTACCGATGGAGCTTAAGGGTGATCCCGATGCGTCAAAGATAATCAGGCAGTTGCAAGAAGGGGCGAGAATCGTTGACAACTGCACCCCAGATCATATCACGATAAATCTTGTTCCTGTCTTGGTCCACGGACCGGGTATGCACAAATATCAACGAAACCGACTTAGAACTGCCAGGATCAGGTTTCGAGGCGAGAAATTTCCAATTAACACAACGACGTGTAGTCATCAAGGAAATTTAGCACAGGCTTTGAAAAAATCAACTAAGCGTTGACTTTACGCGCATCTCAATTTGCAAGAATAGTCAATGCCTATTGCGAAGTATATCGTCTGTGTCACTTTCCGTTTCTCTCGATTATCCCTCAATCCGCTCAACCTGCCCCGTTTCCATTGAACGGTTCGCCGCGAGTGTAACAGCAAGCGACTTGACAGCATCGGCGTAGGGGGCAATAACCAATCCCTGATCGTTTGCCTCAACCGCATTAACGAACTGCTCAACCTGTCGGAAGTAACCCGCTTCCGTGCCAGTGTAATCGATCTCCTCACCGCTGATTTGTCCGCGCAATCCGAGATCAAGCGTGAGTTTGAGATAGAAGTCATCACCCACCAACTCGGCTGCGAAATGGTCGTGTGCGCGAGCAACGCAGGTGCTGGTGATACTCCCCACCGCACCGCTCTCAAACTGCATATTGCAGACGGTGCACTCCTCAAAGTCAGCAATCCTCTCAGAAACCCCCTTGATACCGTAGGCATGAACGTTTGCAACATCGCCGAGGAAGTAGCGGATGAGGTCAAAGACGTGGGTCGTTTGCTCGACCATCTGTCCGCGGGATACCTCGTATTTTCCCCACCATGGATGCCCGGCACCCATCCTTGTGAGAAACCGTCCAATCCCCATGGTAAGTTGCCGATCTCCAACGAGTTCTTTCGCTTTCGCAGTGATGTCGCTGTAGCGCGCCATATAACCGACTTGGTTGATAACACCGGCAGCGGCAATCGCATCGCGAGCGTGTTGAGCGGTTTCCAAATTCTGTGCAACGGGTTTCGCAACAAAGACTGCCGCGCCAGATGCTGCTGCGTCAGCAACCTGTGTTGTGTGCGCTCCGGGCGGGATACAGATGAATACGACATCAGGTTTTTCTGTCTGTAGCATCTCACCGTGGTCGGTGTATGCTGTCGCATTCTCTTCAGTGGCAATAGTCGCACCGCGTTCGGCATTTATATCACAGATTGCCGCAATCGGACGTTCGAGCTGATTGAGGCTTTGGCGGTAACTTCTGGTGATACCACCAACACCGATAAAAGTAATTTTCACGCTTTTTTCTCCTTGGTTTCCAATAATGTGAAGGATCAACAGCAGAATATTCAGATCATCTCTCGAATCTTATCTCGAAAATAACAGAAACTGGGTGACGCGTTTTTGTCTACATTCATATATGGAGTAATTTTCTGTGCCCATGCTGATTTTTCTTTCCCAATTACATACCAAGGTTTCTTTCCGAGTGCATTTGAGCCTCCGGTGAATATGGCATCAGCCAGAAGTTCCCATGTGCCGCAGATAGAATCGTTTTGATAGCCATTCAAGATGTTGTCCTTGGCTTTAGGATAGGCTTCCTTGATTGCCGGAATATCCCCAAGAAGCCAAGCTTCACCCTCTTCTATGGCAATACAGAACCGAGTTTCTGGTTTGGGGTTGCAAGAATTCAGAACTCTGAAGAGTTCTTGGCGAAACGTCTTCAAACAGTTATTATCCAAATCGCAAACCACAATTACTATCTTGGTAGGATCATTGGTGTAACTTTTTCCGTACGCCCTGAGTTGCATGGGAAGTTGATTAAGCAAGAGGTGAGTATTGGCATTTGTAGGATTATTGAGATTTTTGGGAATGTGTCCTATTCCTCGGTACGGGTGGATATTGAATGTATGGTGAGTACCGACGATTTTCTGTATCAAAATGTCAAGGGCTTTCTTGCCAGATAGGTCTTCAACAAGTATTTCAAAATGCATTCTATTGCCTCGGGTCAAGATAGTCACTATACCAGAGTCCACCCAAGGGCAGCCCTTCTTCAACAAGGTCGTTCACAAGCGGGTTTTCACTTGCTCGACGTATTTTGGAAAACCCGTCGTCGCCTTTTTCGAGGATCCAAACCTCTTTCGGCTCTAAGGCATTGACAAAATACGGCTGGTGCGTCGTAATAAAAACTTGTGATCCTCTTCTGTGTCCTGTAGCATGTTCACGGAATTCGGTGGCAAGAGTCTCTAAAAGTTTATGATACAGACCGTTTTCTGGTTCTTCGATACACAGAAAAGGAGGGGGCGTTGGGTCTTCAAGCAGCAATAGATAGGCGAATACTTTGAGCGTCCCATCAGACATTTGCTGAGCGTAAAATGGATCTTGAAAGCCTTTGTCATTAAATCTTAGCAGCAATCTACCATCGCTGGTTTTTTCAGTATCAATTTGATTGATGCCAGGAATTTTATCGGCGATTTTTTTTAAAATGGCGTGGAAACGCTGCGGATGTTCACGCGCCATGAATTGCACAACGTTGCCAAGGTTGTCACCAAGGAGATTGAGATGTTCTTGGGGACCGGCGAGCGGCAAACTCCGTGCCGCGTTCGGAGTGAAATAACTAAGATACCACCCCTCAATGAACCTGCGAAAAGCGGATATTCTTGGATGCTGTTTCAAGGCACCGAGTGTGGCAATGCCGAGTTTGCGGGGGTCTTCCAATTCGATAATCTCAGTCTCGCTGGATTCCTCTGCGTTTATGGATTTAAGGAGAGCAAAAAGGTCTAAGTGTTCGACTTCTTTGTCGATTAACATTATTTCTTCCCCTTTCCATGCAACACCGCTGCCATCATTGAGTATTAAAAAGGAAAATGGTTGTCCTCGTTTCTGACCCTTTCGTCTTTGTCGGAGGCGTTCTCGAAGGATGTATGGGCGTCCGAATTCGTCTGCCGCAATGGCAATTTGATATGTAATGGGTCTGGCATTTCCATGTTCTCTGTAGTACACATCGAATTCAATGGGATCTGTTGTTCCTTGTGATCGCATTTTTTCAAAACCGCCACGCCCACGCGCGTCGCAAGCTTCTTCGACATTATTGAAGTTGAGGGCATCGGCAAGGAAGCCAAAAGCGTCGAACAAAGCACTCTTACCGACCCCATTTTTTCCAATTACCGCTGTCATTGGGGTGAGTGCTTCTTCTTTTCTTTTGTCCCATAGGCGACCGAGTGTAACATCTTTGAGAACACCGAAATTTCTCACTCTGAAGCCTTCTAATGTTGCCATGTTGCGATCTCCATTTTCATCTCTGTGGATGTCAAAACAAACTCTTGATTATTGTAGCAGATCTTGCGTTATTTTGAAAATTGAAATCCGTCGGTTATGGCATAGAATAGAAAGTCAGGCGAGATATTCTGGTCTGCTTCCACGCACCGGAGGTTGATTTGACAAGCAGTTCTAATCGTCGGCAGAAACCACAACACTCAGCAATTCTGCGTCTGAAACGGGACGGAAGCGTTCCTCTGGATTTCTCAGGAAGACCCCTCGTATATCTGTGGTGATCGCATAAAGTGCTGGCATTACAAACAGCGTCATCAATGTTGCAACAGCGAGTCCGAAAATGATCGTATACGCCATCGGCATCCATATAGGCGACTTGCCACCTAACCCGATCGCCATCGGAATGAGTCCGAAAATCGTCGTCACCGTGGTGAGAACAATTGGACGCAATCGGAGACGACTGCCTTTCAGAATAGCATACCACTTATTATACCCCTTTTCTCGGTACTTGTTAATGAAGTCGATAAGAACAATTGAATCGTTCACCACAATCCCAGCGAGCGCGACGATACCAAACATTGCGACGATACTCAGCGTCGCATTGGAAAGGAGGAGGCCAATCATCGCACCGATCATACCGAATGGAACAGCAAACATAATGATAATCGGTTGTATAAAGGATTTGAATTGTGCACCCAATACGACATAGATGAGCAACAGCCCAACAATGAACAATTTCCACAACTCGGAAAAGGATTCTGTAATTTCATCAAAAACCCCTCGAAAATCGAGTTGGTATCCCGGATACAAAGATTCTATATCTGCAAATGCGCTGATGAGGGATTGATTCACTTTAAAGGCAGTCGTCTTTTCGCTATCTACCGAGGCATAAACCGTAATTGCCCGTTCTCCATCGAATCGATGGACATCTGCGTATCCTTTTTCCACCACGATGTCCGCAATATCCTTGAGTGGAACAATCGCACCGGTGGGTGTTGCAATCAAGAGGTTATTAAGTTCAGCAAGATTTGTAAGTGTGTCCGCCTCATATTTGACGATGACATTAATCGCCTCGTCTGCTTCACGATAGGTTGTACCTTTAGCCCCGTCAATCGCTGTCCGAATGGTTTGTGCAACCTGAAACGTGGTTAATCCATATTGATATGCTTTCTCCTGATTCAAGTAGATGTGCAGTTCAGATT
>JAGWBV010000024.1:0-31309 GCA_021295715.1 Candidatus Poribacteria bacterium
AGGGTGGCTTGCACCCTTCGTGGAGAGCGTCGGGTTACTGACCTCTATGAAACGAGAAACAAGAACGAAGCACGAGACACGGGACCTACAAAACGCAAAACAGTTATTGCTTTTTGCTACAAGAACAAGTCTTTAGGCTTGGGTACATTGACAAATAGCGTTGATGCTCGTATCAGGTTCTCTTTCCTCTGGTCCTCCACAAATAGTAACATAAAATAACGTTTTTGTCAAGTCTTTGGCGTGGAATTCACAAATATTGCCCCTATAAAGACAAGTCTGAGTCCTTATAGCACTCACGAAGCCGTTTATTGCCCGCTTGCACAAAACTCGGTTCAATCTCAAATCCGATGAAATCTCGCTGATGCCGCTTACACACCACAGGACACGTCCCGACGCCTGCAAAAGGATCCAGAACCAAATCCCCCGGTAATGAACTCGCTAATACGATCCGCTCAATGAGTTTCTCCGGTTTCTGGATCGTGTTAAGGGTCTCTCTACTCACCAACTCCTTAGATTTATAGGTTAATTGCTTTATATCGCCCCAGACATCGCCCGGATTCTTTCCTTTCGGATTGTATTTCGTTTTCCCAAACTTACCATTTGTTACCGATGGCACGTTTTCGCACCGACTCCGGTGCGCTAACTCAACCAGCTGCGCGACTCTGATAGCATCTAAGTTGTAGCACCGCGGCTTTTTACCCTTGATGAAATAGCAGATAATATCGTAGTTATTCGTGTAACTGATACGCCCTTGGGCAAGTCGACTTGGCTGATACCATACGATCTTTGAACGAAGATTTAAGTGTTCTCGGTAGTCTATAAAGTCGATGCAATCCGGTTTTCCAAACAGATAGAGCGCGCCACCGTCCTTCAGTTTCGGCGCGAAATTTTTGATAAGCGTGAAGTTAAATTCCTGAATTGAGGAAATCTCGTCCCATGAATTCTCTGTTATGCCATACGGTCCATCACACACAATCAGGTCCACTGAAGCGTCTTTTAACGCTTTCAGTAAAGTGAAGGTATCGCCACAATGGATAGTGTTGCGCTTAAGCATAATTTCGTTTTATCTTAATCTTTGTAGGCGTGGTGTATCGCCTTTCCGGCGACTATCCCAAGTCCTGTGATAAACACTACAAGTGTCAAAATTGCAACCCATTCCATTATAATTCCTCACATAGGTCCCACGCGCCGGGATCCTCTGTCCATCGCGAGCATGGATGCATCAAAACTCTGTTTTAGAAGTTCAAATTTGATGTCCTGTTTCGCATCGACATGCCAAAGGTTCTCAAACTCGTCCGGATCGTTAATGAGGTCGTAGAGTTCACCTTCTTCGTGTCCATGATATACTACTAATTTGTAACGTTCATTTCGGTACATTGTTGCGAAAGTGTGGTCCGGCAGATCCACAGCGTCGTAGTACTCACATCGGACGAAATCACGGTGATGATTCGGGTCGGCTTCACCTCGGAGAATCGGGAGGAGTGATTTGCCGTGCATCTCCTCGGGGACTGTTAAGCCTGCCAATTCCAAGAGCGTTGGTACTTTATCAACGAGTTCAACAAGTGCGTCACTCTTGAGTCCGCTTGCAAATTGTCCTTGCCATGAGAAAATCAGCGGCACCCTGACTAAGCCTTCGTAAAATCTACAACCCTTTTGGATGAGTCCATGGTCGCCAAGCGTCTCTCCATGGTCACTTGTGAAAATGATGACGGTGTTTTCCCGTTGTCCTGTTTCGTCAAGCGTTTCAAGGATCCTACCGAACTGTTCATCAATCAATTGGATCATCGCGTAGTAGGCAGCTATGAGTGTTTTGGCATCTCTCGCTCCAACTGCCTCTGCTTCTTGACGCGGGGTCTGCGGTAAGATTGGACTCCGAATGTCCAGTTCATCAGGTGTACGGACTTTGGATTGAAAGTCGACCGCTTGTAGTCGGGTCTGCTGTTCCAGATCGCTGTTTCGGAAGAGTGGCTCTGGCATGTCCGCCGGGTTGTATTGTTCTCGGTGTGTCTGTGGTGGATTGAACGGCGGATGCGGATCGTAGATATTAACACTCGCAAGCCACGGACAGTCCCGATCTTCACGAATAAAATCAATCGTCTTTTCCGCACACCATGTCGTCTGATGTAACGCCGCTGGCACGCCTTCTGGGTTCTGGTTCAACTCGCCTAAAATATATCCCTTCGTGCGGACCCAATCAGCGTAGTCGTGTCCCTGTTCCCAGTCATCACGTGGCGCGTGGCTGTATTGCCAATAACGGTAGCCGTCGTTTGCGCGGGGTTCCACCCGGCGGTAAGCACTCGCAAGGTGAAGTTTGCCTATCAACCCGCAATCATAACCGATGTCTGCAAGGGTGCGCGTTACAAGCGGATACGCATCTGGAAAAAAGTCGTTTCCGTTGCGAATCGCGTGTGTTGCGTTTGGGTACATACCTGTGAGAAAACTCGCTCGGCTGGGCGTGCAGATAGGACTTTGGCAATAGGCGTGTGTAAACGCGACACCTTCCGCCACTAAATTGTCGATGTTCGGTGTTGACACATACGGATTCCCTAATGCACCGATTGTGTCGTAACGCTGTTGATCCGTGCAAACCCAGAGGATATTGGGTGCCTTAACAGCCATACATCAGCCTCTTTGTGCCTATTATTTGGTTTTCGCACTAAACCCGGTCTCTTTAACGAGGTCCACGAGGTCCGTGGCAGTAACGGTGTTCCTCCGGACTTTAATAATGGCTTGATCGGGGAGAGAAACCTCAACGCTGATAACGCTTTGATGTTGTGTAAGTGCATCCTGCACTTTGGCGACACAAGCCCCTCACGTCATGCCTGTTACTACCAAAGCGACATCTTCGCTTCCCGCGGGTTCAATCGGGACAGACATAAAGGCGTTCAATAATTTACCCGTGGCAGCATCAAATATCCGAATCTTTCCATCAAAGCCACCCGTAGCGAGTTGTGTGCCATTCGGATGGAACGAAACTGCGAAAACACCAACCGCATCGCCTTGCATGCTTGCTAAACGTGTTCCGTCTTCCGTGTTGTAGATACGTGCTTCACCGCCTGCGCTGCCAGTCGCGAACTGACTCCCGTCTGCTGAAAACGCGACACCTTCAATTGTGCCCGATTGTGCTTCATACGCCTGGATGAGGTTGAAATCTGTGTTGCCTACATCTCTCCGTATTTCGCGAAAGATTTTGTAGAGTCGTGGGATCCGATCTTCGCCAGCACTCAAAACCTGATCTTTGGTCGGGTGCCGGGCAAGGGTGTTAATTTCTCCATAACCCTTGTTACTCGAGTTGATGTCGTCAACGAAAGAACCTGTATCTACCTCAACCAATTTGAGGGCAGTATCGCGCCCGCAACTCACGAAGTGCGAACCATCGGTAGAGAAAATCGTACCGAACACCCAGTCACTGTGGTTGTCGAATTTAATCAGTTCTTTCTCGTCTTCAATAGACAGGATACGCACCGTTTGGTCTGAGCATCCAAAGGCAACGAGACTTGCATCTGGTGAGAAGGAGAGACCGTATACGGTGTCATAGCTGGAACGCATCGCTTTAATAAGCGTATTCGTTGCGGTATCCCATAGTTGCAATTCGCCGAATTGTGCAGGAGAACCGCCTGCCATGCCCAATATTTTTCCGTCTGCCGTATATGTCAGCGATTCTATGCGATGCGCTTTGCCTACCAATCTTGCTTTAAGTTTAAAGTTCGTTGTGTCGTACAACAGAATTTCGCGGAATCCGGACACCGCGAGTGTGCTACCGTCAGGCGAATATGCCAGAGCAGTAACCACGGGAGGCACTGTGTAAGTCGGGTAGTTCCCCTCACCCATATCGTCGGCTTCAGCGGGTGTGTCGTCGTGGGCACCTTCGAGAATCCAGCGTCGAAATAATTCGACCTCTTCAGCGGAGAGTGGTGCTTGGTTCTGTGGCATTGCCGGTTCATCGCCGGAGATGAGTTCGATAAGGAGACTTTCATCAGGTTTTCCAGGGACAATTGCATCACCCGCCATTCCACCTCGCTTGAGGTCTTCGTAAGTTGTCACAATCAGATCACCGTTCGGATCGCCCGGGTGATGGCATCCTTGACAACTTCGTTTGAGAAGCGGGTCAATCTCGGAATGGTAACTGACGGCTGAATCTTTCGCGTGCTGGTCTGCTGTTGCAAACGGGCTTAACGCTACGAAACAGAGCAGGTACACCCCTAAATGAATCATAAACCTTGATCGCGATACTTTCATGTTGAAAAAACCTCCCTCTCATTACACTATTTCGATAAGTTACACCCAAGATGTCGCGGTTAGCATACTTTTGATTTAATAATTATATCACAATTTTGTAATGAAATTCAAGATAAAAATTCTTCTGAACATTTCACGTTGACATCTGTCACAAAATACGATATACTTCTTTTGCCGAATACAAGGCAATACACTCTTAACAAAACTTAACTATCTTAACTATATTAAGGAGATTTCCTCAATGAAAATTCACTCAGGACACAACCTACAGATTCCCTATGCCGCTGGTCTCGTTTTAGCTTTACTCGTCATCGGCTTCACAGGAAACATACAACTCGCAGATGCAGCAGATACCTACGAAATTGATACAGCACATTCAATGATACTTTTCCGAGCAAAACACATGGGGATTACCTACAACTATGGAAGGTTTAATGAATTCACCGGCAAGATTACAATGGACGAGGATGTTTCCAAGAGCATGGTGGAATTCGAGGTAAAGACAGCGAGTGTTGATACTGCTAACGAAAAACGCGACCAACATCTCAGGAGTTCCGACTTCTTCAGCGCAAAGCAATTTCCCGTCATTACCTTCAAAAGCACGAAGGTGAGTATGAAGGAAGGTGAAGAAGACGTGTTGGAAGTCACGGGCGACCTTGAATTGCTCGGTGTTAAGAAATCTATCACTGTGGATGTCGAGATTACTGGAAAAGGCAAAGCAAGAGGTGGAGAATCTCTGATTGGGTTTGAAGGCGTCTTCACGATTAAGCGGAGTGAATTCGGTATGACTTACGGCGCGGGAGCTGTCAGCGATGATATCCGCCTTACTGTTAGTATTGAAGCCAAGGGAGAATAAGAATATCCATCCCGATTTCCTGTGGGTGTGCTCTTCCAGACCATTACCTCCGCAAAATGCACAAATGGACATTCAGCGATGTTAACACTCAAGCAACTTTTCCTCGGTTTATTTTTGCCGGCTGTTGTGAGCGGTGGGGTTCTTATATTCGCGAGATCCCTCTCTTCCAAACAGGACGCAACGAACACTGGGGAAAGTGAAACTGGATCTTCAGATTGGCTCATCGCTGTTGCGCTCAGTGCTGGCTACATTGTTGGCTATCTCGGTTTGGAAGGGCTCCCGTCATTTCCGCCCCGTTTGGGAGCGCATTGGCTCTGCTATCTTGCTGTTATCGGACTGATCGTTGGGGGACTTTGGAATTTTTCGTTTTGGGGACGTATAATAACGCAGGTGGCACTTGCTGTTATCATACCGCGTCTTCTCTTAGCGCCAACGTTTAGACATACGTGGGGTCAACTTGAAGGGATTATTTGGTGGGTGTGCCTCGCCGCTGCGATTTTTATTTTTTGGAATCTCGTCCAGCAGAGTTTCACTATTTTGCCCTCTGGTGTTTCCAGTTCATTTGTATATTTTGGGCTTTCTGGGGGAACTGCCCTAATTCTCGCGCTCTCCGGGGCTTTGCGGTTGGCGCAACACGGTGGCGTTCTCGTAGCACTTTTCGCTGCGAGTTGGGGGATCGCTCTCATTTCAGGGCAGCGTTCCGACAGAAATCGGCACCTCTTTCCATCCAGCGCATCGCCGGTTGTGGCACTCCTACTTTCGGGTATCTGGATGAACGGGTATTTTTTTGAAGAAGTCCCGACAGCGAGTGCTATTTTGCTATTAATTGCGCTGCTCTTCGTACATGTCGGACGGATAGAGGCGATTCAGAAACTCGGTGCCCGGCGATCTGCGCTCGTCCAGATAGCAGCGATTGCGTTACCAGTTCTTATCGCAATCGGTGTCGCTATCGCACGCTCTGGTCTTTTGGGTGATAGCAGCGGTTATTAATTAAGACGAACAAAAGGTTGGAGGTGTCTGTCTAAATACCTTAATATAAATTCGACTTAATAGATTTTCTGCAGCACCCTTAACGGCTGATCAAATCTGCCCCGTTTTGGACTGTTGCACGTAGACGCTGCCCCATTTTGTGCAAGTCTTTCTAACATTTCGCTGAGAAATCCCGTTAGTGTGATCGTGTTCGGGCTGGCACGGAATTTGCATTGATTGGTATAAGTTGATCTCAGAATTTGAAGGAAGCCCATCGTACGAGATCCATATATTTTTCGGGTCTACGTATGTCCAGTTTAGGTGAGTAAGTCAATGGCGCGCAGAAAAGGAACCATTTCCCATGCGACAAAATTCCAAGTCATTTCCTCGACTTGCCCAAAAGAACAAACGACCGGAGGTAAAAATGAGTTTGATACGTAGTCTGACCCGTTTTGGCGTGTTATATAAGTTAAAACTCTCTGTTAATAGTGTTGTCGTGCCACTTCTGCTTGGCATCTTGTTCCTTTTTAACGGTTGTGTAAAGATGGAGGCAACTCGAAAGGCAGATTGGGAGACACACTTCACCGATCTACACTTTTTCAATCATAAACAGGGATGGATTGTCGGGGAAAAAGGACTGATTATTCATACAGTGGATGGTGGAAAGACGTGGAAGCAACAAGAGGTTGATACAACAAGCCCAGGATTTCGTATTCCTGATGCCTCTTTGGACTTCAAAGCGG
Organism: Candidatus Poribacteria bacterium; assembly: GCA_021295715.1. NCBI lineage: Bacteria > Candidatus Poribacteria > Candidatus Poribacteria bacterium. Next base: position 6,808 of record JAGWBV010000024.1, read on the forward strand.
TTTACTTTACGAACACAGACTACGGCTGGGCAGTTGGCGATGAAGGGTTAGTTGCGACGACCGACGACGGTGGTAAACACTGGACTTTGCAGCGGAGTGGCACCTCCGCGATGCTCCTTGACGTCTATTTTGCCAATTCAAAAGAGGGATGGATTGTTGGAGAAGATTCGGATGTCCTCTACACAAAGAATGGCGGAAAAGAGTGGAAACGGTTTGAATACGTCAGCGAGTTTATGCTCAACGGTGTCTGGTTCGTTAATGATTCGATGGGGTGGGTTGTTGGTACCCATGATAGAATTCTTCACACCAAGACTGGGGGCAAATCGTGGCGGGAACAGAGTAATCGCTTTGCGGGTGAGCGCGACCGGATGATCAATGACAATAAACAAGTCTTCTTCGTCAGCGATAATGAAGGTTGGATTGTCGGCAGTGATGGCTCTATCTTTCACACGACGAACGCTGGTATCAATTGGGAGCGTCAAGACAGCCGTATCCCTCTGATTAATGGGCACGTCCGAGATACCATTAACAGTATCCATTTCACAGATGAAAATTACGGGGTCGCCGTAGCAGATGTCGGCTTTATTACGCGGACCGAGGACGGGGGCGACAACTGGCAACTGATGGAGAGTGGCACTGAAAACAATTTGACCGGAATCCAGTTTACGACACCTACTGAGGCATGGGCAGTTGGATGGTACGGCACTATTTTGCACACGACGGATGCCGGTGCGACATGGGAAATGACCAGTGGAACGACTGCGAATGATCTGCAGAACGTCCAGTTTGCCGATGCCAACCGAGCAGTTGCTGTCGGTAGACGGGGCACGATGGCGATGAGCAATGATGGCGGACAAACTTGGAACGAAATTGAAACGGATATCTGGGACAGCATCTGGAACATTTATTTCGCAACTGACAAGCACGGCTGGGCTGTCGGTGAGCGTGGACTCATCGTTCATACAAGCGATGGCGGCACAAACTGGGAACCCCAGCGTAGCAATTCGGCATTTACACTCCATTCTGCCCACTTTATTAATTCTCAAGTCGGTTGGGTTGTTGGAGACATGGGGACCATTTTACATACAATTGATGGCGGAGAAACTTGGCTGCCCCAATTCCCGACTGGCGAGGTCTACCTACTCATGTTAAAGGGAGTGTTTTTCCTTGATGAAAACAGAGGGTGGGCTATTGGGCATCCAGGGGTCTGTCTCGCGACGGAAGATGGCGGGTTGACGTGGAACCAGCAGACGACCGGCACCTTCAATGAACTCTATGCCGTTTACTTCGCAGATGAAAACACTGGCTGGATTGTCGGACAGTTTGGCGAAATTCTACATACCACAAACGGTGGCGAACGTTGGAATTTCCAGCGCAGCGGCACGCAAGCGAACCTCAATAAACTCTATTTTGCGGGTACACAACACGGATTGGTCGTCGGTGATGACGGTGTAATGCTTACCACCGTTAACGGTGGCAAAAAGTGGGAACTGCAAGAGAGCGGTACCGATAACGACCTGTACGGACTGGCACTCTCTCCTGACGGTGTCGTTGCTGTCGGTAAGGGTGGAATTGCGATGCGCTACTCTATTGAAGAGGCAGAATTGCCAGCGAAATTACCGCCTGTCGCCGAAGAACCAGAGATTATTACGGCTGAAGAGGAAACCCTTCTTGAACCCGTTGCTTATCATTGGGACATTATTCGTCAAGCAACGTGGCGAACGAACTTTGCTGATACGCATTTTGTGGATGCACATAACGGATGGGCAGTCGGTTCAGGTGGCGCAATCGCACATACTACTGACGGCGGCAGGACATGGCTACCACAACACAGTGGTGTTAGTGAAGACCTGCGCCAAGTCGAATTTTCTGATGAAAAACACGGGCGAATCCTGGGATCCAACGTCTTGCTCCAGACCGAGAACGGTGGTGAAACGTGGCGGCCAATTCTTCAAACAACCAAGCAGAACCTACCACGTGTTAGCACAATGCACTTCCTAAATGCCGACGAAGGTTGGCTCGGCGCAACGATCGGGCAATTCTTGCATACCACAGATGGCGGAAAAACGTGGGAAATCCAGAAAACCGGAACCACGATGGCAAACATCACCGACATACACTTTATCAACAGTCAGGTCGGGTGGGCAGTCACACCGCAACGACGAGATGGTGGGTTTATTCTCCATACTATTGATGGTGGCGACTACTGGAAAATTCAGGCGAAGACAAATCAACCCGGCGTTGCTGTCCATTTTGCTGACGAAAACCGAGGGTGGGTGGTTCTCGGCAACGGCAACTCGTTGTTAACTGAGGACGGTGGTGAAACGTGGAGGTTGCAGACCACGGCACAGAGCACACGTGGCTTGCGGCGCATTACCTTCCACTCGCATACCAACGCTTGGGGACTCGGCGGGGGCGGCGTGTATATCACCGAAGACCAAGGGATAAGTTGGAAACCTGTGTCCGTTGATACAGGAGATGATGCAGACCATAATATGTTCGCTATGGAAGAATCCAACGAAGAATTCAACCCGTTTTTACTCGCAGAATCCGAGCCAGAGATGGAGGAAACAGAGGAGGAAGAGGTTGCAGAGGGACCGACGCTAACTTATGACGAGACACCGGAGGAAATTCAGAATCGGCTTCGAGCGCAGCGGCAACGTCCCGGACGTTTCGCACCTGAAGGTGAACTTCCACCTAATGCTGAGCCAGCGACGCCTCCAACGCTACAAAGACAGCAACAACCACCCCCACCGCCGCCAGAACCTCGAGGACGCCGTGGACGCGGTGCCCGCCGAATCGCCAGCGTATACTTCTTGGATGCAGAACACGCATGGGCTGTTGGAAGTGGCGGCAGTATCTACCATACTGCAGACGGAGGAGAGACATGGGCACGTCAACTCGGTGAACAGCAGCGCAATGACTTCCGAGAGGTCCTCTTCTACGATGACAAAAACGGTTGGATAGCGGGGGACAGCGGCGTACTACTGGAAACCCAAGATGGTGGACAGACATGGGAGACGCTCCGAAGTCGAACACGCCAGCGTCTCATCGGGGTCCACTTTGCCAGCCTTGAGCCGAAATGGGGATGGGCAATGCAACGCGACGGAACTGTTCTCTATACGACAGATGGCGTCGCTTGGACGGCAGGAGATACGCCTGAGCAACCGCCTTTTATGGAAGGCGACTCGCCCGGGACGTTCTCGCTGAACGATGTTGATTTCGGCAAGTTTTCTGAAGGGTGGGCTGTCGGTAGACTCGGATACATCATCCATAACAAAGATGGTGGTCCCACGTGGACAGCGCAGCGCACCACGGCAAACGATACACTCATGGATGTGGATATGAAATTCGCACCTCTCGGTTGGGCTGTCGGACAAAGTGGCGTAACCCAACGCACTATCAACGGTGGTGAGTATTGGCGGATGCACGAAACAAAGATTAATTACGACCTCAATGCGGTTTCATTCGTCGCGAAGCGGACAGGTTGGGCGGCGGGTGAAGCCGGTATCGTCCTAAAGACGGCTGATGGTGGTTTTAATTGGGAACCCAAATCGACTGGTGTGAACAAAACGCTTCACGGTATCATCGCGCTCTCTGAAAAGGAGATTTATGCAGTCGGCGAAGAGGGGATAATTATCCGTTCAACCGATGGTGGTGAAACGTGGGAACAGGAGCACACCGATATCGACAATAACCTCTATGTCATCACCCGTTCCAAAGATGGTAAATCGTTGTGGGTTGTTGGTCAGTGGGGTGTTGTCCTGCGTCGGAAATTAGAGACCCCTGTGCGTATGTCAATGCGATAAAAGGTAAAATTAAAAAATGAAATCGAAATCCAGTAAAGCATTACTTATCTCTGTCCTATTGCACGCCGGTATTGGGGTGCTCGGTCTTTTCTTTTGGTTTAGCACCAATCCGCAGCGAAACGCTGACGCGATTAATGCCTTGTTTGTTGTTGAAGAAAAGCCGAAGGTCAGACGCGTGACACCTCCGAAACGCACGCAAGTCAGACACAGAAGAACGCGTGATGTCAGTCAACCCCGCCTGAAAATCCTCACGAGCAATCAACCCGCCAGTACTCGCGGAGTTGTCTCTGCAGCCGAACCCGCCCCTTTCCAACCCTTCGATACTGATGATGTCGGTGAACCTGTGGGACCCACCGCGACCAATGTCGAATTTGACGATACCCCACGTGTCCAAAGGGTTATCGAACGTCCTTTCAAAAAAGAAAAGAAAGCCAAAGCACGGTTCAGAAGTCGGTTGGTGCGGTTCATTGAGGCACAGGAGGGACCGCAGCGTATCGTCTACGGCGTTGATCTGTCTACGAGTATGCAAAATCTCCCGCCCCATAAACTCAAGAGAATTATAGACCTGATGCGGAATTCGCTGACGTTCCTTGAGCCTCACGATAGTTTCAACATCGTGGCGTTTAGCACGGAACTCATCGTCTACCGAGAAGGCTTTGTCCCTGTAACAGAGCAGACAGTTGCCGCATCGTCAAACTATCTCGCCGACATCCACTCCCAAATTCACACAAAAGGGACCGACCACGATATGCTATCGGCGCTGACTGAAATTGCCAAAACCGCCCCTACCATCGTTGTTCTCTTTAGCGATGGCATTCCTACCACGATTGCGGGACCGGATCTTACGCTCATTGGTGAACACGCCGCAGGCAATGGACGCATCTTCGCGATGGGGATCGGAATGGCACCGAATTTCCCGGGAGCCGTCATGTTGAGACGACTCGCTACCGTCAGTGAAGGAGATTTGTGGCTTGTGGATAGAGGTAGAAGTCGATAGGAAAAATTAGCCTCAAAAACCGTAGCCCGTAATATAATCGAGGGGTTTTGCTGGGGTGTTTCTTCAGATCTTGAGCGAAAACCGCCAAAGCACAAACCGCGTCTTTGATCCGCAAGGTAAAATTAAAAAGATTGCGTCTTTTCCCTGACGCGAAACCGTAGCCCGTCATGAAATGGAGGGCGGATCTTGAGCCAAAACCGTCAAAGCACAAACCACATCCTACTTCCGCAAGGTAAAATTAAAGAACGTGCTGAGGAGATTGCAGAAGGTCTCTATCCACATCAAATAGAAGGTATCGCCTTTCTACTCGGTCGCCGTCGAGCACTTCTCGCTGACGATATGGGGCTTGGCAAAACCCGACAGTCCATCATCGCAATGGTTGAGGCAGAACCGGAGGGTCCCTATCTCGTGATTTGTCCTGCCTCCGTCAAAAGGAATTGGGCACGCGAAATCGAATGTGTGCTCCCGTTAGCTGAACCTGTCATTGTCGGTCCCGACCCTCTCCCTTCAACTCCCAGTATTGTTAAAGGGCAAGATTGGGTTATCATCAACTATGAGATTCTCGGTAAACACCTTGAAAGGCTTCTCGCGTTTGAATGGAAAGGTGTTGTCTTTGATGAAGCGCATTACTTGAAAAATCACCAGAGTCAGCGCAGTCGAAACGCCGCTAAACTCGTGAAAGCGATTCAACGCCAACCGATAGTCCACGCGTTAACAGGGACGCCAATGACGAATCGTCCTCGTGACCTTTTCCCAATTTTGCAATTGGTGGATCACCCCCTCGGCAAGAGCTTTCTCAGTTTCGCCAAACGGTACTGTGATGCCTATCAGGGAGACTTCGGGTTGGTAGCAGATGGCGCAAGCAATATTGAGGAATTGGCTGTTCAACTACACGGAGTGATGCTGCGGCGCACCAAAAATGAGGTGTTGGATCTTCCACCGAAAGTGCGAACGTGGTTAGACATTGAACTACACCCTTATGCGATACAGCACTTTAATAACGCCGTCCGCGAGTACCTAACGAAGTTTGACGCCTCTGAATCCGTAGGGTCGATTGAAGATGAATCGGAAAATTCGGAACGGCGACGAGCGGTTGGTAGGTTAACAACGGCACGTCGAAAACTCGCTTTTGCCAAGTGCCGACACACTATCAAGTTTGTCGAAAATGCCTTGGAACAAGGGGAGAAGGTTATTCTTTTCACTGCGTTTCTCAATACACTGGAACGTTTCCACAAACATTTCGGTGACCGAGCGGTTTTCGTCTCTGGGGAAGTTCCTACCGAGGAGCGACAGGACCGAGTGGATCAGTTTCAGAACGGTGAGAACGTCAAACTCTTCATCGCCAACATGCACGTCGCCGGCGTGGGAATCAATCTGACCGCTGGGCGGCAGGTTGTTTTTAACGACTTAGATTGGGTGCCAGCGAATCATTGGCAGGCGGAGGATCGTGCTTATCGCATTGGACAGACAGGTACTGTTAACGTCACCTATATGATCGCACGCGGCACGGTAGACGAATTCGTCAAGACTGTGTTGGAGACGAAAGCCGCGTTGATGGATGCCCTCGTTGAAGGCACATTGTTGATACCCAGTAAGGAGGGTGCACTCCAACCCGATGTGCTCAGTGAACTCAAGCGGATGATGAATGCGCTCTCTGTGCATGCCGCTGAGGTCGAAGAACCGCAATTGCTCGATGTACTCCAACAAGCGAGTGATGCCTATCTTGAAGAGAACGCGTCTCATCTCGAAGAAGCGACCCGTGCGCAGCTGCGCCCATATTCCGAAGAAGCCATCCGCACCTTAGCCCAAGTTCTCGCCGGTCCCGAACGTGCCGTCTATCGCGCTGAAAGTTCATCGCAAAAGGGCAAGTTTTACACGCTGGAAGTTGTCGGTGTAGATGTAACGTGTGATTGTCCTGGATTCACGCACCGTGGTAGTTGTCGACACGTCCGTCCGCTGAAGGCTGCCCTTGTTGCAGGAGAGCCGTTGCCGAAAGGGTATACGGAAGTCTTCTTAGAGTATTCCCTCAGTTCAAGCAAAGCGTTTTATCCTCTGCAAAGAGCAAGTTGTGGGGTCAATCGGAATTGCTGGCACAAGAGAATTTTATAGCTGCTCTTCCAAGAGTTGACCCCAAACCCTATGGATCCGTTTTTTCTATAATGCAAGATGGTTGAGCGAAATAATTGTAAACGTTATTTTTCCGCAGTCAACCTTCTTATTCACGCACGTATAAAAAGCAAATGGAAGTTTTGGGCACTATCTATTTTCACTTTCGATGTAATGTAGAATAACATTATTAAAGAGTTAACATTATATAATATCACATATCTGATTTTTAATCCAATTTGTTTTTAATTTAAGGCAAGTAAAGTCAATGCAGGCAAGGATTTTAGAAGGGAAAATCGTATTGAGACATTATTAAGCAATTTCACTATGAGTTATATTCTATGAACTTAAACGGTTTTTCACAATTTAATGAGCGTCCTGTTATTACTTGTAGAATATGATTTTGAATTAAGGATTTTAAGGGATTCTGTATGACATATCACGTCTATCGCAGGCATTAAGAGTGGCGACGTTTTTGTGAGTCGAAAAAGTGCTATGTGTGACGAAACAATAGACCGCTTCTCGTGTTGGGTTTTACATGCGTTCAGCCCAACATGATGCTTGCTATGGGCTTATGTGGAGTCGAAGATGAACAGGATCCGTTAGTGCTTGACTTGGGATGGTAAGCTATATACGCCCCACCGGACTTTTACAATCTCACCGGCATCTATAAGACGTTTAAGCTCATTTCTTATTGACGTTGGATGTCCGTCGATAGATGCAACCAGTTCTCCTGTCGTTTTTTCACCAGTGGATAGAAGCGCGTGAATCTGGTCTCGGAAAAGCACGCGTTGGATATTCCCGCCCCTAATTTTTTTCAGCACGCGATTCGCTTGCCTTGCGGAGCATCCGAGCACACGTTCCACTTCATTTCTGCTGGATTCAGCCGTTAGATTGTCACGTTCCATTTCAAAACGTTGACGCTTGGCTATTACGTCAGGCAGTTTGTCTAACCCGCCGGCAACCTCAAAATCTTCCCAGTCGAAAAGAAGCGTTTCAGGTCTGTCGGTGGTATCGGGGAGTTCTATGCTGGTAACCAATACGACTTTTTTGTTGGGCAAGCGGTTCAATCCCATGTATCCTATAATTCTTTTGAGTATGGTGATGGCTTTCTGTTCATAAACGCTCTGAACTCGATCGTCTTTGTAACGGCAACGGTCGGGTTCTGTCTCATAAAAAAGTGGTTTTTCATCGTTTCCAAACAAAATCTGCGCTTGTCGCCAAATGACACCCGTTTCCCAAATCGGTGTACCGACTATCCAGATGATTTGTGTTTCTTCAAGAGCTTCTGCCAGTTTTTCAAAGTTTTTAAAGTGTCTCACAAAACAGACGTTTTCTTTTTTTAAGACATCTGTGAGTTGTCTGATAAGCGGTTTATAGGTAATAATCCCATGCTTAACGTTCGGTTCTCTCTCAATTTCTGCGAGGATACCAGAAAAAAATTGCTGTCCTGTTTTAGATATTCCTGTAACATTCCAGTCGCTGTAGTGCTGTAAAAGTGTCTCTGGTGAATAGGTGCCTGTACGAATCTGAAAAACCTTGTTTGTTGGGACCCACGCCGCGGGCGGGACACGGGTAATAGCAATTTCTTCACCTGGGAATGTCCTACGTAAATCCCGATCGGAAAGGGTATCAGACATAAACAAAAGGCGTTTGACCTTCGGATGCAACACCGGTGGCACCCAAAACTTTAGGACTTTGTTGTGCCAAATCATCGGGGCATCGTCGTCCCCCGTGTAATAAGTAAAAAAACGCTTCAAGTGATGCCAAAGGGTCCAGTTTGGATTCGGATAAGCAGTCGGGAATGACTGGATGTTCTCAACAGTTGATATGTCAAGTATCCCTAATTCAATCGCTTGTCCCATCTGCATGGGGATTCTCGTTTCCGCGTCAAGTACAAAAGAACCCAGCGAAAAAACAGGCAGTCCCTTTGTCCTGAGTTCCTCTCCCGCCTCATTGTCAAGAGGAATATGAGCACAAGAACCGCCCTCAAACTCAATGGTAAAACGTGCCAACTCTTTTCCGGTTTCAGAATCAACCAGATCTCGTGCAACGACTTTGCCACGCACATTGACTTGACACATTTGTCTGATGAGTTCTTCTTTGTGTTGTTCAAAAGCCAAAAATGTTGTGCGGATCCGTCTGACAGCGTTACTGTATGGTTGTCCTTTGGTTTCTAAGGCGTTCAGTAAGGCTTTGGCGAAATTCCCTAAGGCACTTCCCTGCCACTTGACACTCCATTCCTCTAATACATCCTTCGGAATACTACATGTCAAAAACAGTTCATGTGCTTCTATTTCATCAATGATACAGAGTCGATCTGTTTCATCTGCCTGTCCGAACATTTCTTCTACCTTTATCCCGTGTTGTGGATTGAGGAATAGGTGGGGTGGTACCTCCGATATTTGCACCTTGGCGCGTTGTAGGTTGGAGGGTTGCGATAGATAACCACGTTTCTGACACTCCGCGTAAACGGGACATTCTGGGCAGATGCTTTCGGACGGATCTCCACCTTTTTTCTCAAGAGCATCGCATCGCTCAGGGTCCTCACAAACATTTCCGCCTTGAAAAGGGGTCGTCATCCGCACCTCAGCGGGTATCTCTTTTACCTGTTCCCACAAGTATTGCCGACTTCTTCTGTGGACGACCGATGGGAGGTTTCGCTTTTGGAAACCTTGTGCAGTTTCTTCTGCGTGCCAGGATTTCGAGCTTAAGCTAATTGCCCTATTGTTGAGAACATAGGATGCTGCTGCATGGCTTTTCCCGTCACCTTTCTCGGCAATAAGTCCGGTAATCCGTGCGGTTCCATCAAAAGCGCGTTGAATCTGAGCGGCAGTCTCTTCAAGTGTCTCGTAAACTTTTTCGGGGTGTTCTATCTTGTGCAGAACCGGGGCGGGGCGCTTGATCGCTAATGGGCTTAGTTTACCCTCCCGTACGGTGAGCACTGTGTCAGAGACAGGTAGTCCCGCAGCAGGTATGGGTGGTAAGAGGTCAGTATCGTTCCAGACATCTGTGATTGGTGTAGGTTCCATCGGTAGTCCAATATCAGACGTAGATGCGCGGACCCACACAATGCCATCACGTTCCCATAGTGATACCTGCGCGTCGTCATCCATGCTACCAGCTGGTAGCCAGTAGTGAAAGCCATTATTTTCTCGAACATAAGTAAAACCGCGTTTTATAAACGCCAGTTTGGCGAGATCAAGGCTATGTGAACCGAAGGATAGGGAGGTAACCGGAACTGCTTGTGGTGTGGACTTAGGTTTTTCTTCTCCAAGTGGGGCAGGGACGTGAAGTTCGGCGCGGAGCGCATCTATAACAGTAAAGAGAACCTCTTTGACAATAGCAGGCGGCTCTAAAAGGTTTCCAAGCAATATCTCGTAGCGCGCATCCCAGCAGTTGTATCCCTCTTCTCCAGAAATTTCGAGATATACGTCCCGATGATAGGGGTTTTCTACAGTCGGGGTGTGCTTATAGATATACTGCGTTGACACCTCAGTTTTTGGATGGAGGTAATCCGGTATTCGGCAAGAGAAGCGGATCCCACCCGACTTTGACATCGTCAACAGTGGATTCACAACTGCGTTGATGAGGATCTCAATACAGGATAAAACTGCGTCCGGTGCGGCGCATAACGCTTCGTATGTAAAATCAAGGTCGTGCCATCGTGCGCCATCGCGTTCGGATGGAATACCCGTATATACCTGAATTCCCCATGATTTGTGCCAATATCTAATTGTCCAATCCTCTATACCTTGACGTTTCAGAAATCGGTCACCACCAAGGTCCCTCGGGCCGTTGTCGCTCCAAGGAGCAGATCCTATTGGCATGAAAGAGATATCTGATTCCTCGAGTTCATAGAGTTTCACCGGATGCTTATGTGCGTAATAGACTGTGAAATGGTAGGGAAATCCCTTATACGGTGCAGGCGTTACCACAGTTCTCCGCTGCTTAAGCGGTTTTTCGCGCCGTTGATGGCAGCGTTCAATTAGATTTTTCAGGATATTCATAGCCACACCATCAGTAAGTGGATAACCTAAATTGCCCCCTTTGTAGTAGGATCTGTTAGATGATGCCAGTTGTCGTAGTATAGACTGTTAGTCTGGGTTTCCCGTGTGTCCGCAAACCAACAGTTTACAATACAAAAACGCAGAAAACCTCATGGCTGAAATCTTATAGGTAGCAATTTGGGCTAGATAGTAGAAACCTCAGTTTCTGCTATCTTTGGATTTTCGATGTTGGTGTCCGATAGCATTGCAGATTAGGGGTGTGCAGCCTCAGTTGTCATATCAGTAAAAACGATAGAGAGACAATATTGATAAAAATATGATATGATAATATATGAGTCTTTCTATGGAAAATTACACTGTAATTTAACATATTAAGTCAAATTAAGTCTATAGAAAAATAGCGTCATTCGGTTCTTTTGAGTTAACGAATGTTTTTTCTCAGTGCTTTATACTTTCCTTTATGCTAATTTCTGCTTGACAGTTATCCAAAAATTTGCTAAAATTCGTATAAATCAGCGCAAGGAGGCGTGACTAATGAGATTGACGATAATCGTAACTGTCCTGCTCTGTTGCCTGTTACCAGTGGCAACGCGGGCGGAATTGCCCCTTGACGATCTTGCCCTCTATATGTCTTTTGATGACATTCAAGGCAACAAAGTTATGGACGGTTCAGAAAACGGAAACGATGGTACAATTATGAAGGCATCCGTTGCCAAAGGCAAGGGCAAATACGGCAACGCGATGGAATTCAAAGGCGGAGATAACCATGTCTTAATCAAGAATTCTGATTCGCTCTCGATTGCCGATGAAGTCACAATTTCCGCTTGGGTGAACTGGAACGATGCTCCTGGCAACGGCTGGTTATGTGTGATGGCAAACGGGTCACAAGGTGGACCCTGGGAGAATTACGGACTCTTTGTCAACCGTGGTGCTCGCTACTTTTACTTTACACTCTCTGTCGGTGGCGAGGGTGCCCATAAGGTGATGAATTCTGGCAACGGTACGACCGAACCTGAGAAGTGGACGCATTGTGTCTGTGTCTATGATGGCAAAGATGCCCAAATCTATATTGACGGTGATCTGGCAAATTCGGCACCCCATGGGGGCAAATTGGTTGCTGGCGAGCAGGATTTGAGGTTCGGTCATCGGGGTGGCAGCGGCCACTGGTACAATGGTTTGCTTGATGAGGTTGCAGTGTTCTCGGTTGCTTTGGATGAGGATCAGGTTAAAGAGGCAAGTGGTAATATTGATGAGGCACTTGATGTTCAAGCGCGTGGAAAACTCGCAACCGTCTGGGGTAGAGTGAAGGCGGGACAGTAGCCTGAGATTTCAAATGTTGTTTGTGTTTCTTGTATGACCATGGTAGGAATAGTTGCTAATTCAAAAAAAGGGCGTGATGGAGCTCAACAGAGGTTTCCAATGTGGTGCCTGCTCCATTTCGCCCTTGTTTTTATTTTCCTTTCCTGCTCCGAAGAGGAGGCATCCGAGCCACCTGAAGGCATGGTGCTGATTCCCGCAGGTGACTTTCAGATGGGAAGCACGATGGGAGATGTGGATGAGGCACCTGTGCACACAGTGGAGCTTGATGCATATTACATCGATCAGCATGAAATAACGAATGCCGAATATCAGGCGTTCGTCGCTGCAACCGGGCATTCTGCTCCACGCGGAATCGGCTATACGGCTGTCTATGAACGCCTCAAACACAATTATGAGCCGTGGAACGATCCAAGTTTCAATCACCCAAACCAACCCGTCACAACGGTGACATGGTTCGATGCGACTGCTTACTGTGAATGGGTAGGCAAGCGGTTACCGACGGAGGCGGAATGGGAGAAAGCCGCACGCGGTGGCTTGGAGGGCGCACGCTATCCCTGGGGAGATGCCGAACCGGATAACACAAGTGCCAACTTTGCTGACAACCAAACGGGATTTGAATGGCGGAGTGCCGATGTAAACGACGGATTCCTTTTTACCGCACCTGTTGGAGTTTTTCCTCCCAACGGTTACGGTTTGTATGATATGGCGGGGAATGTCTGGGAATGGTGTCAGGATTGGTACAGTTCAACCTACTACAGTGATGTGTCCGGTACGGAGAATCCACTCTGGAATCCGAAGGGACCTGACACCGGTGAACGCCGGGTCTTACGTGGCGGAACATGGTACCGTGCTGCGCACACAATTCGCAATGCCGAACGTATCAGTGATTATCCGGAGAATAGTCTGAACGTTGTCGGATTTCGATGCGCCATGGATGCCCCGTAAAGGGACATGACGTGCGCGTTGGAGGCCATCCTTCCCACGTATTCCTGTGGGAGCGACCTCCCGGTCGCGATTTCTTGCAAAAATGGTTAGAAAACTGAAAACTGAATGCCTCTGGTGTCTCTGATTTTTCTGCTTGACAGCTATCTAAAAATCCTCTAAAATTAGGAAAAAGTGCGCAGCCTGAAACGAAGTGGAAGGGTTTTTGCGAATCAACGCTGGATGCGCGTGTTGCCTCGCAGTGAGAGTCAGCGGGTGTTTCTTCACTATGTCTATACATACGTGGCAACTTGCGTTTTTTATCCAAATCACGTAGTCCGTAACATTGTCCCGCAAGCCTCTATAGGCTTGCGCAAGGAGGACGGATATATCGAGAGGCACGTGAAAGTCTCAGCCAACGTTACTTACCTGCAAGGAAAATTAAAAAAAATGCCACAAAGTGATACAAATCAACCGAATGTTATCGTCTTTTTCACCGACCAACAGCGATGGGACACCTCCGGCTTACACGGCAATCCACTTGACTTAATGCCCAACTTCGATCGGATGGCGCAGCGTGGGACACATGTCCACCGCTCCTTTACGTGTCAACCCGTCTGTGGTCCCGCCCGCTCATGTCTACAAACCGGATTATATGCCACTCGCACTGGATGCTTCCGAAATGGTATCCCACTATCACCCAACCTCAAGACCCTCGCGCACCATTTCGGTGAGGCTGGCTACGCCACTGGATACATCGGCAAATGGCATCTCTATAGCGGCGGCACCGGTCCTGGACCTGTGCCAGCTGAGCATCGCGGCGGGTATGACTATTGGTTAGCGTCCAACACCCTCGAATTCACTTCCGATGCGTATCAAACGACACTCTACGATAACGACAATCAACCTGTTGACCTTCCCGGCTATCGTGTAGACGCGCTCACTGATGCGGTGATACGTTACGTTGATCGGCATAAGAACGACCCTTTTTATCTCTTTACGTCATATATTGAACCGCACCACCAAAATCATCTGGACGATTATCCACCGCCGGACGGATATCGGGAACGGTACGCTGGAAAATGGATACCCCCAGATCTCGCCGCGCTCGGTGGTTCGACGCATCAACACTTAGGTGGCTACTACGGTATGGTGAAAAGGCTCGACGAAGCACTCGGTAGACTTCTCGATGCCCTCAAGAGTCTCCACTTGCTTGATAACACTGTCATCCTCTTTACCTCTGACCACGGGTGTCATTTCAAAACCCGCAACGGTGAATACAAACGTTCGTGCCACGAGAGTTCCATCCGTGTCCCGACGGCGTTCCACGGACCCGAATTCATCGGTGGTGGGCAGGTCCAAGAACTTGTGAGTCTTGTAGATCTTCCGCCGACACTCCTCGATGCCGCAAGTTTGGAAGTGCCGGGTGAAATGCAGGGTAAATCCATTCTGCCCCTGCTACGTGGAGAAACAGATGACTGGCAAGAGGAGGTCTTCGTCCAAATCAGTGAAGCGCAGGTGGGACGTGCCGTCCGGACACAACGCTGGAAATACGGCGTGGATGCCCCGCATAGGAATGGCGGTGCAGATGCCGGGTCCGACCGGTATGTCGAGCAATATCTCTATGATCTCCAAGCCGATCCCTACGAGTTGCGGAACCTGATTGGATTGCAATCGCACGAAGCTGTCACAGCGGTGATGCGGGAGCGACTCATTCGCCGGATGTTAGAGGCAGGCGAAGAGGCACCCACAATCGAACCGGCACCTACACAGAGAAGTGGGCAACGCAGTGTCTCCGAAGCAGAAGCAAAAAGTTAACAAAAAGGTTAATTAAGCCCTTTGAGATGCAGCAAGGGCTTGGTTTTAACGAGGAACCGCCTGCAACAACGGCGCAGGCGAGTAAGGTCCATAATTTAAAAAATGAAGATTACAGATGTCAAGACCCTTGTCA
The DNA here is from genome assembly GCA_021295715.1 of Candidatus Poribacteria bacterium. NCBI lineage: Bacteria > Candidatus Poribacteria > Candidatus Poribacteria bacterium. The sequence goes on from JAGWBV010000024.1 coordinate 21,922, forward strand.
TGGGAACCAGTTGGCGCAATCTAACGTTTGTGAAAGTTGAAACCGACGAAGGCTTAACCGGTGTCAGTGAAGTGCGGATGAACAACCGGACAGACGCACTTGTCGCTTATATTGATGGTGCGAAACGACGGCATGTCATTGGCAGCGATCCCTTTAACACCGAGGACCTCTACCAACGTCTCTTCCGCGACGATTATGGTCGCGCCGGTGAAATCGTTGCAACCGGTATCAGTGTGATTGAGATCGCATGCTGGGATATTGTCGGTAAAGCATTGAACCAACCCGTCTACCGCTTACTCGGTGGAGCCTGCCGCGATAAAATCAAGGCGTATGCCAACGGTTGGTATCGTGTTGAACGTTCACCGGAAGAATTTCACGCCGCTGCCAAACGTGTACTTGAAAAAGGCTACCGAGCACTCAAATTCGATCCGTTCGGTGCTGGCTATTATGAGCTCTCTTATGAGGAGAAGTTAAAGTCTGTTGGACTCGTTGAAGCAGTTCGTGATGCTGTCGGACCTGATGTCGAAATTCTTGTTGAGATGCACGGTCGGTTTAGCCCGTATATGGCAATCGAAATTTCTGCAGAGTTGGAGAAATTTCAACCGAGTTGGGTTGAGGAACCTGTACCACCGGACAACATCGCGGCACTCGCAAAAGCTGCTGAAAAGATTAATCTCCCTGTTGCTACGGGTGAGCGGCTCCACAACAAGTATGAATACCGGGAATTAATTAACTTACAAGCAGCGGATATCCTGCAGCCCGACATTACCCAGACAGGTGGATTCTTGGAAACCAAGAAGATCGCGGCGATGGGCGATATGTGTTATATGACGGTAGCACCGCATAACGTCGGTGGGCCTGTCTCCACAGCAACCGCTTTGCACTTTGCTGCTGGCACGACTAACTTCAAAATTCAGGAACATTTTAACGATTTCTCTGAAGCGTGGGTTAAAGAGGCTGCTACTGGGTGTCCTGAAGTCATTGATGGCTATTTTAGTCTGCCTAATGGACCAGGACTCGGTATGGTGTTAAATGAAGACCTCATCGCTGAACATCCATATCGTGCAGGTTCATTCAATCTCTTTGAAGACGACTGGCACAAACGCGAATATTAAAAGGAGCCTATTCAAAAACAGATGAGTTTTCACTACAAAGACGGGTACCTCTACTGCGAAAAATTGAGGGTTAAAGACATTCAAGAGCAGGTACCCTACAGTCCATTCTACCTCTACAGCCTTGCGCAATTGGAGGCGAACTACACCGCATATCAGAAAGCACTTGACGGAATCGATTCAATCATCGGCTATGCGATTAAAGCGAATAACAATCTCGCCTTAATCAAACGTCTCAGCACGCTTGGCAGCGGTGCGGTCCTTGTCAGCGGCAACGAATTACAGATGTCACTCGCGGCAGGCTTCGATCTGAAGCGGACAATCCTAAACGGCAACGGGAAAACGCTTGAAGAGCTCAGACTCGCTGTTGAACACGGAGTGCTGATTAACATTGATAGTGAATTCGATTTAGCGCACATTCAACAGACCGCAAAAAACCTCAACGAACCTGCCAATGTCCTCATCCGTATCAATCCGGATGTCGATCCACAGGTGCATCCGTATGTTTCTACGGGCATGAAGAATTCCAAGTTCGGTATCCGTAATGAGCGGCTTGATTGGTTTTTAAACGAAATTCGTAAGGATCCATTATTGAATTTAGTGGGTGTCCATTGCCACTTGGGGTCAACGATTAAGAAGGTGCGAATCTTCCGAGACGCTACTGAAATTATGCTCGCTTTCATACGTGGGATTCAAGCGGAGGGGTTTTCGCCGCGTTATCTCAATATCGGCGGTGGTTTGGGAATTGATTATGAACGCACGGGTGAGGAGATTCCGACACCGTCCAATCTCATTGATTCTATCCGTGATTTGCTACCTAAGGAGATTACACTCATTATTGAACCCGGTCGTTCTCTCGTTGGCAATACTTCTGTCTTTGTCAATCGTGTCACGGGTGTGAAAACCAACGGTAACAAGCATTTTATCGTCACTGATGGTAGTATGTCAGAACTCATCCGACCAAGCCTCTACGATGCCTATCAGCATATCCAGTTTATCGAACCGATTGATGGTGCAATTGAAACCTACGATGTCGTCGGTCCCGTCTGCGAATCCGCAGATTTTCTTGGCAAGGGGCGTACACTCCCAACACCTCATGAGGGTGCCGGGCTTGTCGTTTGCGATGCCGGTGCTTATTGTCACGCCATGAGTTCCAACTACAATCTAAAGATGCGTCCGCCGGAGTATCTTGTTGATGGCGGTAACTTTACTTGTATCCGCCGCGTTGAAACACTCGACGATTATATGCGCCTTTTCGATGTCTAAGGCAGACTGCGGTGGGCATTGTGAAGTAATGTTGTATTTCTGGAGAGCACCTATATTCTCATAAGCGTTCTTCCAAAAACGCAATGCCCATCTCCAAATCAATTTCATGTTCACCCTGAAAGTGGTCCAACACCAATTGGTCCCGTGCTCCTGATGCTGTATAGATGTTTTCCAGTTGTCTGAACGCTGTCAAAGCGTCTGATTCGATAAAACACATATCATCCGAACCGATCTGCGTCATGCACGCTCTCGGGGCAATCAGTCCTGCTACGTCCGCGATGTCCCCGGCTTTCCTAAGCCCGAACATAAACTGTGAACCGCACGTATTCCCCCGCCCTCTGTCGTTTAATGCATCCGTCAATGTGCTGAGATAACACACAATAACGGCTGCCTTCACGCGCTGATCCAGGGCGGAAATGTAGGTCGTCATCGTGCCACCGAATGAACATCCCATGCATCCTAAACGACGCGAGTCGACTTCGGGGAGCGACTGGAGATAGTCCAAACACCGTTGTCCGTCTGAGATATTCAGTTGCATCAGTTGATAGCCGAAGTACCCGTATGCGAGATAAGCAACATTACATCCATCGCGACCGGGGCGGCGCACCCACTCGTCTCTGTCCTTTCGTTCACCGAAACACCGCCAGTCGGGTGCTAATGTCACAAAACCACGCCGCGCCAATTCCACAGCGTACTGTTTCTGATAGTCCTCCACAATTCCGACTGCCCCGTCTTTACCGACGCCGTGTCCATGGGCACATAGGACCCCAGGTGCTGGATTCTTCGCGCTCGCACTTTCTGGGATTAAGACATACGCCGGGATCGAAGAAAATGGATCTGGGTTGAAGATTATCTTTTTTCGTGTGTAACCGTCCCGTTTTATCTCCTCTAAGACTTCAACTTCCAACGGCAATGCTTCCGGCGAAGGTCCCAGGTCCTTGACGAGGTTGCGCCGGAATCTTCTTCTCCATTCTTGCCACTCTGTTTTTGTCGTTCCAGTAAAATGAAGGGGTGGCGTTGCTTTCAGAAGTTGTTCCACACCTTGCTCTGCTGTCAAAAAACGCCGTGCTGCCATAATCGTCTCTCCTCCTGCCAATGATCTAATTTCCGTCTTAAGTACTCTACTTATTTTTTGCTTTACTATGTATACCGCGAATTTAGGAAAAAATCAACCGTTATTTCTTTTCTCGATTTCCCTTGACTTCTCCAAAATCCGATGCTATAGTAGTCTCATGGACGATACATTGCTTAGTGTACAGAACCTCAAAACCTATTTTCGCACGCCCGAAGGGCTTGCCCGTGCCGTTGATGGCGTCTCTTTTGACATCAAACCGAACGAAATTTTCGCGCTCGTTGGGGAGTCCGGTTGCGGTAAAAGTGTCACCGCGCTCTCTATAATTCAACTCATCGCGCAACCTGCTGGGTTCATTGCTGACGGTGCTGTCTATTATAAAGGACAAGACATCGCACGCTTGTCTGAGGTTGAGAAACGGAGGATCCAAGGCAACGACATCGCCATGATATTCCAAGAACCGATGACCAGTCTCAACCCTGTTTTCACCATCGGGAACCAAATATCAGAGGCAATCCAGGAACATCAAGACCTTCGCGGTACCGCCGCAAGGAATGCCGCAATTGAAATGCTCGACCTCGTCGGTATTCCGGAACCTGCTGCCCGTTACGAAGAATATCCACACCAAATGTCTGGCGGTATGAAGCAGCGCGTTATGATTGCTATGGCACTCTCCTGTCGTCCAGGTCTCCTCATCGCCGATGAACCGACAACCGCGCTTGATGTTACCATACAAGCGCAGATCCTCGAACTTATCCAACGTCTCCAGCAAGAATTGCAGATGGCAGTCCTCCTGATTACACATGATTTGGGGGTCGTCGCCAACATCGCTGACCGAGTTGCGGTTATGTACGCCGGAAAAATCGCTGAGATGGGGACATGGCAACAGCTCTACGAAACGCCACAGCACCCTTACACCGTAAAACTCCTCGAATCGACGCCCGCGCGGGATAAACGCGGAATGGAGTTACACACAATTAGCGGTAGAGTCCCGAAAGCAACCGAGTATAATGACGGTTGCCGATTCGCTGATCGGTGTCCAAAAGTCATGAACGAATGCGACACCATTATGCCTACGTTACACGCTGTCAACGGCAGTGAACACAACGTTGCTTGTCATCTCTACAATCCCGAACCCCCATTTAATGCGAAACTAATAGGGAACACAAAACTGGTCCTCGAAACCGGTGAAAAGGAAGAAAGAATCGAAGAAGGAGATGGAAGGAAGGATGGGGACCCACCCTTCCAGTCTTCCACCCTTCCAACCGAGAACCTTTCAACCTTCCAATCTTCTAATCTGCTTCAGGTAAAGGACCTGTGTGTCCACTACTCTATTCAGAAAGGTATCTTCAAACGGACGGTCGGGTATGTTTACGCCGTTGATAATGTTAACCTTGATATTCCACGCGGCAAAACGCTTGCACTCGTTGGAGAATCTGGATCTGGCAAGACCTCCTTTGGTAAAGCGATTCTCCGGTTGGGCGTGCCTGTTGAAGGCGACATCGTTTATGATGGCATTAATATCGCGACAACCACCCGTCAACAGATGCATCCCTATCGGAAAAGAATGCAAATTATCTTCCAAGATCCCTACGCCTCCCTTAACCCGCGAATGCCTGTTGGTGCTATTATTCAGGAGGGGATGCAGGCACACGGTATTGGTACATCCGACGAAGAACGGCAGGCGCAGGTCGCAGAATTAATGCGTCGTGTTGGCTTATCTCCAGATATGGTAACCCGCTATCCGCACGAATTTTCTGGTGGTCAAAGACAGCGCATCGGCATTGCACGGTGCCTCGCCGTTGATCCGGAGTTCATTGTCTGTGACGAGGCTACCAGCGCGTTAGATGTCTCCGTGCAAGCGCAAATACTAAATCTGTTGAAATCGTTACAGGTTGATTTTAATCTCACCTACCTCTTCATCACGCATAACCTTTCCGTTGTTGAGTACTTTGCGGATGAAGTGGCGGTAATGTACCTCGGTAGGATCGTTGAGCGCGGGACAACGGAGGAGATTTTCGATTCACCCAAGCATCCTTATACACGGGCACTCCTCTCGGCAGTGCCGAAGATGGATGAGCAGACAGGCGTTGAAAAAATTCGATTGGAGGGTGATGTGCCTTCCCCAATCAATCGTCCGGTCGGGTGTCATTTTCACCCACGTTGTCCAGAAGTGATGTCCATGTGTAAAGACGAATATCCGGGCGCAACCAATTTTACACAGACGCACTCGTGCCACTGTTACTTGTATCAGGCTGAATCGCGTAAGACTTGACGGGATTTGGAAGTCTCATCGGTTTGGTAGCCTGCAACAACGACGCAGGCGGATATGAGGAAGGCGCGTCAAAGTTCCAAACGCACTCTGTTTCTCCGCAAGGTAAAATTAAAAATCCGTAAGGTAAAATTAAAAAATGGCAAAAATTAAAATACTCTCCGCAGATGTTGCCAATAAGATCGCCGCAGGCGAGGTTGTCGAGCGTCCTGCATCCGTCGTCAAAGAACTCATTGAAAACGCCGTAGATGCGGAAAGCACCTCGATCCGTGTCGAAATTCGGGCAGGCGGGAAACGCCTCATCCGTGTGTCTGATAACGGTGTCGGTATGGCACGCGAGGACGCGCTCCTCGCCTTAGAACGCCACGCAACGAGCAAAGTCGGCCGTATTGAAGACCTTGAGCATATTGAAACCTTTGGGTTCCGCGGCGAAGCCTTAGCAAGTATCGCCTCCGTTTCGCAATTTGAGCTCCTCACCCGCACCCCTGACGCGCTTGAGGGAACAAAAGTGGATGTTGAGGGCGGCGTTTTTCGTTCTGTGCAGGAGAGTGGGTGTTCCCCCGGCACTCACATGTCCATTAATAACCTCTTTTACAATGTCCCCGCACGCCTAAAATTCCTCAAAACCGATACCACCGAGATGAACCATATCACGAATCAGGTGACATGGGCGGCACTCGCGCATCCGAAGATCCATTTTTCGCTGACGCATAACGGCAGATCGATTCTTGATGTCCGCGCCTGTGATTCATATCTCGAACGCGTTCGCCTCCTTTACGGCAGAGAGTTTGCTGAAAACCTCATCGAATTTACAGAGGAGCTGCCTGACCTGAAGATGTACGGTCTGCTCGGTAAACCCGAATTTACGAAGCCGAATCGAGAGTATCAACTCTTTTTCCTCAATCAGCGACCTATACGTAGTCGGATCATCGGTGCAGCATTGACGGAAGCACTCAACGCCATGGTTGCTAAGGATAGACAACCTGTCGCCCTACTGTTACTAACACTGGAACCCGAAACGGTTGATGTTAATGTGCATCCCGCCAAAATCGAAGTGCGCTTTCGGAACGAGCGAACAATTTATAGCGGTGTCGTCCGGATGCTTCGCGACGCTCTCCATAAGACGAAATATATCCCCAAAATTGAGACACCCGTTGAATCGACGCAATCCGAGGAAGACCCCGAGAGCCGAAGTTTCCGCCCATCACTGGGAAGGGTCGATTCGAACCTATCACGACGGGTTTCCACCCCGGGGTCCCCAACTGTTGTTGGGAGAGCGCAACGGACAACGCCTATTCCACAAGCACCGCGCACGCAAACATCACAAGAGGCGGAAGACGCGGATCAGACTTCGGAAGCGCAAACGCCGTCTACACCGACTGAAATCGTTGTGCAGCCACCCCAGCAGGTTTCTGGTGATGCAAATCTCAGTCTGCTCGACTTTAAGAATGTCCAACTCAAGACGAACCTCTTTAAGACCTACATTGTCGTTGAGGCGGAGGAAAAAATCTTCTTCATCGACCAACACGTCGCTGCCGAACGCGTCCTTTATGAACGTTTCGTTAACCAAGTCGAAACCGATGGGATTCCTGTGCAGGGGTTGCTACTGCCCGTAACTTTAGAAGTTACACCGCAGCAGCTTGGAGTCCTCAAAATTCACGGCGACATCTTCAAGAAACTCGGCTTCGATCTGGAGGAGTTCGGTGGGAATACTATCCTAATTCGTGCGATTCCATCGCCGTTGCCGACCCGCATCGCCGCACAGACCGTCACCGATCTGCTTGACAAACTTCCCGAAGCACCCCATACCGAGGTCCAAATCCCAGAGGCGATCGACAACGCCTTGATAACCCTCGCCTGCAAATCGGCAGTCAAAGCCGGGGATACATTGGATACCAAAGAGATGATAAACCTCATCAAGGAACTCTCCGAGGCGAAACTCCCGTTCAATTGTCCGCACTCACGTCCTATCATCGTCGAGATGGGACGCGATGAATTGGAACGTCGATTCCACCGGTAAATTATGGTAAAACCCGAAAGTCTGTGGATGCTCTCAAAATACAAAACGTCTCCCCTCCGCTGGCGAGGTTTGTAACCTCGCCTCCTGCAAATCTACCATAAAAACACTGATACAATACGTTAATTCTGTTTTCACATTCGTTTTTCACGGAGAAGTGGCATATTACCTCTTGGCGACCCACGTCACGCCTACGTCCGCAAAAACCTCCGTGAAGCCTCCGTGAAAGTTAGCCTCCCTTCGCAACATTTCATAGTCAGATATACAATTTTTTTCCATGTTGCACCTTTTCTGACTTAAAATCCGCCTTTCAGGATATACGATGTAAACCCTATTGCCTTACTTGATGTTAAAAGTTAAAAGATTTGACATCAGATTCAGTCTTTAGTGATAAAGCGCAGCCTCATCTTTTCAGGAGGGAATCTCGTGGAAAGAGAAGATGTGGAAATTAAAGTTAGGGCATCAGGAAATCGGTATTGACAAGAGCAGAAGCCATACGGCTGACTGGAATGGTAAAGATGAATATGGCGAACCTATAAGGAGAAATTACGCGTGAAAACTACACTATTTTCGATCTTAGTTGTACTTTTGGCGATATTTACTGTCGTGCCAGACACCTTTGCGCAAGACGGCACGACGTTGGCATTACCCGAAAGTGCTAAGGCACGTCTCGGCAAAGGGAAGATAAATGAAGTAAAGTATTCCCCAGACGGCACACATCTGGCAGTCGTAAGTAGTATTGGGACTTGGATTTACGACGCACAGACAGGCGAAGAACTCAAACTGATCACCGGGCATACATCTGGAGTCAACAGCGCATCGTTTAGTCCAGATGGGATGACCCTCGCCAGTGGTGGTAAGGACCGCGCCATCCGTCTGTGGGATGTGGACACAGGTAGCGAGCTTCGCAAACTCACTGGACATACGGATTTAATCAACAACGTATCGTTTAGTCCAGATGGGATGACCCTCGCCAGTGGGAGTCACGACTATACTGTCCGTCTTTGGGATGCGAGCACAGGTAGCGAGCTCCACACACTCACCGGGCATGGGGCTCCGGTCCTCAGCGTATCGTTTAGTCCAGATGGCACGATGATCGCCAGCGGGAGTTGGGATGTCACCACCCGTCTTTGGGATGCGAGCACAGGTAGCGAGCTCCACACACTCACTGGGCATACGAGTAGGATCACCAGCGTATCGTTTAGTCCAGATGGCACGACCCTCGCAACTGGGAGCGGTGACCGCACTGTCCGTCTGTGGGATCCCAACACGGGTGGTTCCATCCGCACGCTCACCGGACATAGGGGTTTGGTCACCAGCGTATCATTTAATCCGAATGGGACGATGGTCGCCAGCGGGAGTTGGGATGACACTGTCCGTCTGTGGGATGTGAACACTGGGAGCGAGCTCCGCACACTTACTGGGCATACGAGTAGGGTCACCAGCGTATCGTTTAGTCCAGATGGGACGATGATCGCCAGTGGGAGTGAGGACGGTGCTGTTCGTCTGTGGGATGTGAACACGGGTGGCGAGCTCCACACGCTCACCGGGCATACGGTTGGAGTCATCGCCGTATCGTTTAGTCCAGATGGGACGATGATCGCCAGTGGGAGTGAGGATGGTGCTGTTCGTCTGTGGGATGCGAACAC
>JAGWBV010000024.1:31417-56325 GCA_021295715.1 Candidatus Poribacteria bacterium
ACGGGTGGTCCACTTCGCACGCTCACCGGGCATGCGGATTGGATCAGAGATGTCTCGTTTAGTCCGGATGGAATGACCGTTGCAACTGCGAGTGGTGACCGCACTGTCCGTCTGTGGGATGTGAACACGGGTGAGCATCTCCGCACGCTCACCGGGCATACGCATTGGGTCAGAAGTGCAGCGTTTAGTCCGGATGGGATGACCATCGTAAGCGGGAGTTATGACAACACCGCCCGTCTGTGGGATGCGACCACGGGTGAGCATCTCCGCACGCTCACCGGGCATACGGCTGGGGTCGCCAGTGTATTGTTTAGTCCGGATGGAACGATCATCCTAAGCGGGAGTTATGACGGCACCGCCCGTCTGTGGGATGCAGCCACGGGTGAGCATCTCCGCACGCTCACCGGGCATAAAGAATCGATCGTCGGCGTATCGTATAGTCCGGATGGAACGACCGTCGCAACTGCGAGTTGGGACGGCACCGCCCGGGTCTGGGATGTGGACACGGGTAGCGAGATCCGCACCCTCGCTGGACATACGGCTGAAGTCAACAGTGTATCGTTTGGTCCGGATAGCAATACCCTCGCAACTGGGAGTTATGACGGCACTGTACTCGTATGGGAACTCAATCCCTCCCTTATTGCAGATGCCACTGAATCTGCAACTGAACCTACAAGACGCAAAGAGGATGTCAATGGGGATGATATTGTTAACATCCAAGACCTTGTATCAGTCGCATCAAATCTTGGGAAATCGGGAAGCAATCCTGCGGATATCAATAGTGATGGGATCGTCAATATACAGGACCTTGTCCTCGTTGCGGGTGCCATAGGCTCAAGTGATTCCGCGGCTCAGTAGGGAAAGGCTACAAAACCCACACAGCCATCTGTCCCGCACCGCGATTGCACCACGCGTAATACGGAATTGCCGTAACATCTGTCCGCTTCAAACCTATTTTTGAATGTAGATAGAGGTTATTTCCCCAATCGGCGGCATCAAGCACCGTCCCTGCCCCATGGATGCGCGTAACACCCCCTAAGAGTTCACTGTCAAACGTTGCTTCTAAGGGAGCACCATCTACCAGCGACAACGTCTGGAAACCGCCATCGGGATTGTCGACATCTTCAAAGCAGTAGACCAGCGGACCGCGGCGTAAAGCGTACCGTCCGATATTTTCTTTAACGAGTGGATGTGCGTAAACTCGCTCAATCGGCATGGCGAGTGTCAAGTTAACTGTATCTTTGGCATGCCACTGTCGCGCAATTGAAAGGTACCCGTTAGCGTTCGTTTCTGGCGTGTGAACCGTCCCATTGACATGCACTTCAAACGCGTCACACCACGCTGGGATGCGTAAATTCAATCCAAATGTTACAGGCGTTTCCGGCTCCACTGTTATCTTGACATCGCCTGACCACGGATAATCCGTTTCTTGGGTCAATTTCACGGAAACGTCTCCGGCAACAGTCGCATCAGCGGTGCCACCAATGTATAAGTTCACCCATACGCCTTCGTCCGATTCGGCATAAGCATATTGTCCGACAGAGGCGAGAAGTCGCGCAATATTCGGTGGGCAGCATGCACAGCCAAACCATTCGTGCCGATGCCGACCACCGTGGCTTGCCAGTGGATTCTGATAGAAGAAGCCCGTGCCATCAAGCGAGATGCCTGAGAGCGCACCGTTGTAAAGTGCCGTCTCCAATACATCAACAAAGCGCGACTCACCTTGCAATAAGAACATTCGGTGTGCCCAAAATATCAGTCCGATAGACGCACATGTTTCAGCGTAGGCAGACACGTTCGGCAACTCATAGTCGTTTGTGAAACCTTCGTTGTGTCCAGAGGGACCCACACCACCGGTGACATATAAGCGTTTCTCTGTTACGTTCCGCCACAGTGCTTCCAGAGCATTTATAATTGCGGTATCGCCTGTCTCATAAGCGATGTCGGCGGCGGCACTATAGAGGTACATCGCACGCACGGCGTGTCCAACACACTCCGTCTGTTCCTGTATCGGAAGATGTGCTTGCGCATAATGCCCCTCAAATTTTCCATCACGTGTGAAATGGTGTCGATACGCGTCGAGTCCACCCGGAATGTCCGGATTCTCTAATTCCTTCTCAAAGACCGATGGAGAATGTCCACGTCGGGTCACAAAGTATTCCGCGAGTGCCGAGTAGCGTCTTTCACCTGTAACGCCCGCTAACTTCACAAGTGCGAGTTCGATACCTTCATGTCCGGGCAGTCCATCCCGTTTATCGGGTCCAAAGATACTGTCGATGAGGTCTGCGAATCGGCATGCAACGTCCAGCAGGGTACTCTTGCCAGTCGCTTGATAATGCGCAACGGCGGCTTCAAATAGGTGTCCGGCACAGTATAGTTCGTGCATGATACCGAGGTTTTGCCACCGCTTCGTCGGCTCGACCAGTGTGAAATAGGAATTCAGGTAACCATCAGACTGTTGGCTCCCTGCGATCTTTGCGATAACCTCGTCCAGGTCCGATTCCCATTCCGGGTTCGGATGCGTCTGAAGTGTATACGATGCTGCCTCCACCCATTTGTGGACATCAGAATCGTTGAAGAAAATGCCTTCAAATTCGCCGGACATCAAGCCAGCGGCTTTCGCGAAGTTATCAATCCTACCAGTTGTTCGGCACTGCGCCAATTCGTGTGGGATCGTTACCTCGGAATTCGTCTGCTGCCGAGGTGCCCAAAACCGGTCATTAATTGTAACAGCCGTGAACGGAAGTGATTTCAAAATTTTTAACCTTCATTTTATAGGCATTATCAGTTATCGGTTTTCAGATAGATGGTTATCGGTTACAATTACAAAAGGGGGTTTTGCTTGGGTGTTTCCTTGTTAAACGAAAATCTCTTCACCGGCGACCGAAAGGTTTTTCGCAGAAAAACCGCACTGACAACTGATAACCACTTAGCGACTTCTTACGCTAATCCCTTGGAACGCTTCTGTAGGTAAGTATCTCCCTAACACTTTCTGAACGTCTATGTCTGAAAGTTGTTGGGGTGTGATTAAAACACATTTGTTCCGTGAACTCTTACGCCAAGTTGTCTCAAAATCCGTGTAACTCAATCGGCGTTTAGCCGAGCTATTCGGATTTTGGAGTGATACTTCGCCCAGTTGGTCGTTGTAATCAGACAACGATAAAATTTCCGGGCTGCGTCCTTGGAATTGAACCATCACAATGGGGGGCCACCCTTTCGCAATAAATGCCTTTAAGACATCGAGCGAACAGTTGGAGATAATAGCGACATGCTGCACTGTACCACGGGTCGTTGCATAAAAATCATCAAGTCCACCTCGGCTACCGACGCGTGGAGGTTCTTTGAAGGCGTTTCTGACATAGGGTAGTCTTTGTAACTGGATCGTGGCACTTTCAGGTAAGCTAACTTGGCTCTGGCTGGATCGGGGGCTCGTGTTTCTCTCAGCAGCAGCAAGTGCCGTTTCAGGGACGTGGTACTGCCCTTGAGGGGGTGGACCACAGTTTATTGCCAAAAGTGGAAAAACAAGTGAGGCAATACAAGCGCACACCGTTGAATATGACGAACCGGTGAGTAATTCTTGACGAAATTCTTTTAGATAAGACAGATAATGTTTCATCAAAATTTTCAGTGTGGAACCCCTAACTTCAATCGGGGGAGGAAACACCGCTCCTTTTTTCTTGACATTACATGTTCAAAAATGTTAGAATATTCTCAAAGTAAGAGGTTAAAAACCCTTGCTATATGGGACGCGTTGATTATATCCGGGTCCGAGTAACTCGAAGACATTTGTTCGCTCGAACAACTTCCACATTCGGAAGTGTCTGAGGTTCTAAGTTTGGAACGAAAGTTCCATGAGGGTGGCTTCCCCCCAACGCGGTGGCACTTAGGTAAAGTTACGAGCCGAGGCCGCGGTAGCATGAACAGCCGAGAAGAAAGGGGACTTCATAAGTTTCCCCGACTTTAGTCGGCGGGTAGTTGACGGTTTATCCTCCTTACATCTCCCTACATATAGAAACGGCTTGCGTGAGATATGGTTTACGTATCGTTTTTAATCGATCTTGACTGCGACTTCCCGTTTTTCCTTCCACGATTCCACAATAGCTTCAGTAATCCGTAACGCTTGCAAACCATCTCTCCCCGTTGGGGCAGGCGGCCGCTCGGCGAGTAAGTCATCAACGAGAGCCGCCACCCGTAAGGCGAATGTTCCATCAAACGCAAGTTGTTCCTCTCTAAAAATGGACGGACGGTATTCTTCAACGACTTGATTATCCCGTCTCATCAAAGTCGCTCGTGTGAGAACATTATCAACGACGATTTCGCCATCGGAACCGCAGATTTCAAGTCGTTCAATCGGATGGATGAAATCGCTATCCCAACTCGCCATCAACGTAGCGACTGCTTCTGTTTCATAGTGGAAGGAGATAGCCATGCTCGTATAACAGGCATCTTCGCCTTCACGCGCTTCATGTTGCCGCGGCTTCGCCATTTGCACGCAAACAGCGACAATCTCGCCACCAAACCATCGAAGCAGGTCAATCGCGTGGGTTTCCAGTTCATAGAGTAGGTAATATTCGCCTTTCCAGGTTGAGGCGGGGCCGCCTTGAGATAATTTCATGTCCAAATAGTAAGTCTGTCCGATAGCACCAGCATCAAACCATTTCCGTGCCTGGACATATCCGGGGGCGAACCGACGATTGTAATCGATAGCAAGGTAGACCCCTTTTTCGTCTGCCTTCGCGACCATCTGTTCTGCTTCATCGATGTAAAGGGACAACGGTTTTTCGGAGATAACGTGTTTCCCGGCTTCCAGGCATTCCATAACGGGTTCAAAGTGTAGATAGTCAGCGGTTACAACGTCTACGAGGTCGCACTCTTCATTCGCAAGCATCTCTTTGATGGAAGGGTACCACTTCTCTATACCAAGTTCTTCAGCACGTGTCTTCGCTTTAGCAGTGTCTATATCGCATACCGCCACCAATTCCGCACCCGGATGCTGAAGATACCCCAGTTGATGACGGTATCCGATGCCACCGCACCCAACTGCTGCTACTTTCAGTTTCCCTGCCATGATTGTTTCTCCTTTACGCGCTCGGGCGCGTCATGAGCATAGTGTGCTCCTACCAAAGTTCTAATGAAGACTGACAATCCTCTGCTCAAAATTTTTCTTCTGTTTATTGTAGTGGCTTACAAATTTCGACCTAAACATATAGTATACAATGCAAAAAAAAATAACAAGGGAAAATTTCCTTGGCAGAATTATGCTTTTGGCAGAGAATACAGAGCCCGACGGACCTTCACAATTTCACCTTCAAAAATGAGGTCTGACGCTTCTACCTTTTGATGGTTATTTACAAGCAACGTCGTGAAATTGAGCCCACTTTTATATCATGCGGGTCCCATGTTGGCAAATATGTATCAGATATTATCACAATTCGACTTTCTAATTCAAGTTTTGATAATTTATATTTATTAAGAGAAATATGGCTTTCCTGTAGGAGGGAACTCCGATTCCCGACAGTTCTCTCGTTATTCCACCTGATGAAGGAGTTAGTGGAGGGTACTGACGACTGAAAGGGTGCGTAGCACCCATACTGAAAACTGGTAACTATTCCGTAGGAGCGACCTCCCGGTCGCGATGTCCCCCACAGGACCGACAGAAAGTCGAAAACTGAGTAGTGCCGCGTTTCAACTCAGAGTTTGTTGCTAAAGTCGTGGTTTTTGTGCTATACTGTTCTTATCACATTTTCAGGGAGAGGATACCGCGATGAACTGTCCGCGATGCAAACGGGAAGATGCCGTCAAAAATGGGAAAGCCAGGGAACGCCAACGCTATAAATGTAAATCTTGTGGATTCCAGTTTACACGACTGACCTCCCGCGGAAGACCCCCATGGCAGAGAGCCTTAGCGGTGTTTCTATACTGTCGCGGGATTTCTATAAGCACAATCGCGGGGATGTTTTCTGTATCACCAAGTACCGTCTTTAAATGGATTCGGAAGTTTGGCACACCGCTCGGACCTACACCTGAATCTGATGCCAATGGGGCGGTTCTTCTTGACGACGCTGAAATATCGCAGTATCTGAAAACACAGAGTGAAAGCTGCAAGTCTGGAAAGATTTTTGTCGTCATACCAGAAAACGTGTCATCTGAAAATGTGGTCGTCGGAATCAAGCAAGATTGACTCCTATCCTAAAATACCCAAAACTGCCAACCGCATTATTCCTCATATTTTATAACATTTATGGAGTTTGTCCTTGGCTGTAATCCATGTGGTTGCCTAACCACACCGGATGTGGTTAGGCTTTTCATGTTCGTAAATCCTCTTTTTACAATTCTATTTGGCTTGACAATCTCGGCAATCTGTTTTAAAATTGGTGGTAGGAGGTTATGAAAATTTATGAAAACCCGACTTTTAACGGCAAGTTCTGGCTTACGGGATATGCCGAAACTTGACCAAATTATTAAGTATAGTGTGGGTATATGTTTGCTAATGCTTTTTTTCGGTGGTGTCGCAGTTGCAGAGGATTCGTTCGGCGACCCGTTTGAGAAGGGCAAATTACAGAATCCGAATTGGAAATGGCAAAACGAACCGCCCAAATGGGATGTTGGCGATACCCGTGAAAATTTTCTGTTTATTGATAGTGAACCCAACCGAAATCTTTGGGCGACTGACATGTCTCATTTTCTGTATCAGGAAACCGATACTGATATTTTCGATGTTGAAACCCACTTCTTCGCCAGATGGGATGCCAGTTCCGGAGTCAATGGACTCGTCGCGAAAAGTCCAAAGGACGATAATTGGGTAACCATCAAGTTCTGGTCACGAGATGCGGCAGCAAAAGGACAAATCCAATATCAAACCAAGCAAAATGAAAACGGAAACGGTTTAACAGGAAACGCTGGATTCACCCCTGAGTTTGGTGAAACTGAACTGTTCCTCCGACTCGCCAAGGATGGTGATGAATATAGTGCTTGGTATAAGACAAAGGAGAACGAGGATTGGCTTGAGATTGGTGTGACCGAATTCAAACTCACGCCACCCTTGTGGCTCGGTATTTACGCCGGGGTCGCGGCAGGCGCAGGGAGTCTTGAAGTAGACTACGAATATTTCAATGATAACCTAAACCCTTTCCCTGTTGAACCCGGTGGAAAAGCAACAACAACTTGGGCAGCCGTAAAAACCCAATATTGAGGATGAATACCCTTATGCAGTACCGTCTGATGATTTTTTTGATGCTCCTTGGTGTCTCCACCTCAGCAGCGTCAACCTTCACCGATGTCAGTCTCACTGCAAATGTCTATCAACGTGAAATTCCTATTGATGCGGAATCCGGGGCTTGGATGGGTCCCGGCACTGCCGCTGCGGATTATGATAACGATGACTGCTGGCTTGACATCTTCGTCGTTGGTGATGGGGGTTTACCCAACGCACTTTACCGAAATAATGGCGATGGCACCTTCACGGACGAAGCAGCCAGAGCAGGAGTTGCAAACACGCCAAGGGGACGCGGATGCGTCTGGTTTGACTACAATAATGACGGATGGCGCGACCTCTATGTAACCTGTGCCGGTCCTAACTTTCTCTTTCACAACAACGGCGATGGCACCTTCGCAGACGTGACGCAGCAAGCAGGTGTCGGAGACGAAAAACACGGCACAGGTCCCGTGATCGCTGATTATGACCATGATGGATGGCTCGACATCTACATCGCTAATTGGGGAAGATCACCATCCCTCCTAAACCCAAATCCCGCCCCCAAAACCAATGTTCTCTACCGAAACCGTGGCGACGGTACCTTTGAAGAAACCACTGATGCTGCAGGCGTTGGCGACGATGGTATCGCTTGGGGAGCAATCTTTTTTGACTACGATGGTGATACGTGGGCAGACCTCTTCGTCGCAAATGACCATGGGCCCGACAAACTCTATAAGAACAACGGTGATAGCACTTTTGCAGATGTTTCAGAACCGTCCGGCATCGTGACCGAAATCAACGGAAGACCGACTGGTGCGATGGGACTCTGTGTTGGCGACTATGATAACGACACGGATCTGGATTTTTTCATCACGAATTACGATGCGGATCTCCTCTGGCGTAATAACGGCGATGGCACTTTCACGAACGTCGCTGAAGCTGTTGGGGTCGCAAACGAGGGAGTCGGGTGGTACGCCAGTTTCATTGACTATGATAATGACGGTTGGCGTGACCTTTACGTCGTCAACGGTGATGTTGATAACTCACAGAAAACCAACCGGAATCGACTCTATCACAATCGGAACGGCCAATTTGTAGACCGCGCTGATGCCCTAAACGTCAGTGTTGATGCCGTCGGGCGTGGCGCGACCGCTGGTGATTTTGATAACGATGGTGATGTCGATTTTTACGTCGTCAATAACACCGGTAATACGCTCCTGCAAAACGATGTTGATTCTGCCAATCGGCACATTAAAATTCGGCTGCGCGGAACGAAGAGCAATCGTGATGGGATCGGTACACGGGTATCAGTGGTTGTAGGAAACCGTATTCAGGTACAAGAGTTAATCTGTGGGACCGGCTTTTTGGGTAGTGATAGTTTGGAACTGGAATTCGGTCTCTCTTCTGTTCACCGAATCGATGCCGTCACCTTAGCCTGGCCCTCAGGCATTGTTGAAACTTACCATCACCTCGATTATGATGCGGATGTCCTTACTTTCACCGAAGCCGAAAACGTAGCAGTAGCTGTTGAACCCGATGGGAAACAGAGCATAGTCTGGGGGAAGGTGAAGGCTGCCGAAGTTTCGCAAAACTACCCCAATCCATTTAATCCAGAAACGTGGATTCCCTATCGGCTTTTCGAGTCTACTGATGTTCAGATTACAATCTACTCACAAAGTGGTGAATTGATTCGGGACTTTAACCTCAAACAACAGTCTCATGGTGAAAAAACGCTGTATTGGGATGGTAAAAACCGGAATGGGGAAACCGTAGCCAGTGGCATCTATTTCTACCAGTTCCGAGCAGGCGATACACAAAGCGTTCGGAAAATGTGGCTACTGAAATAGGTCCTCAAGACAGAAAGGCTCTTGTTGTGGAAAACATATTTTTGAGATGGTGGGGATGTGGCGCATTCGACGTTCGCTTTGGAGATGTCAATATCGCTTTCGATCCATATCTGTTCGATCAGAACTTAGCAGATGCTGAACCGATATACGACTATATCTTTATTTCCCACGAACACTTCGATCACTGCCACCCCGTAACCTTACAGAAATTGTGTCGCGGTGAGCGTTTTAAAAAGTTATTTGTCAATGTCGGTTGTATGACACCTGCACAACCCATCGCTGAGAAATACGGAGATGCCGCATTTGCACGGGATCTACCGATTACCAAGCATGTTCCCGCTGATAAGGTCCAGATTCTCTACCCGAAACATCTCAACGAAAAACAAGGGTTCGCGCGCGCCTTTCAAGGTTCAGATACGCTTGATCTCGGGGAGATTCGAGTCGAGACGATTGAAAGCGGCGAGAACCAAACACCGAATCTCCCGACAAATGGGTATCTGATAACACACACAACAAAGAATGTCTCTGTCCTCCACACTGGCGATTTGCACGAACCCTATCCAGCGTTGGTGAATCTCCGAGGCAACGTGGATTTCCTTATCCACATGAAACTCGGTCTCGGCGAGGGACTGGCATCTCGGCTCATAGAACTTGTGGAGTTAATCCAACCGCGCTTCGTGATACCGACGCATTACCGAACCGATCGGAAGTCCGATCCAATACCCGCCGGACACTGGCCCCCCAACGTCACCGATGAAATGGCGTTTATTGAATCAATCCGTGAAATCGTCGGAGACAGAACGCATCTTCTCCCTTTCACCGCAGGCATAGAATACGAGGTGGAAATGCCAGAGAAACGAGTAATCTGGAAATGGGAATGGTTCAACACGTGGGACGTTCCCCCTTGGAGAGAGTGAAATTCTCGTGGACGATTTTCTGTGACAAGGAGCCAGTCTAATGAAACTGACGCAATTAGGACGCAGCTTGCAAGCCCATATTGGAAAGCCGACTTTGGTGATACTTTTTGTTGGTGCGGTATTTCTCCCAAATACCTTCGCTCAAGATTATAACCAGTGGCATTTACCTGAAGGGACGAAAGCACGACTTGGTAAAGGGGCAATAACGGGAAACGTCCAGTATTCCCCGGATGGCACGCTACTCGCCGTCAGCAGTTCCATTGGCGTTTGGCTTTACGATGCGGATACCCATGAAGAAATTAACTTACTCACAGGGCATACGGCTTGGGTCACGTGCGTTGCGTTCTCACCAGATGGACAAACACTTGCCAGCGGAAGTTGGGACCGAACGATTCGGTTGTGGAATCCGTATACAGGTCAACACAGGACAACCCTTACAAGAGACGGTATGGGCGATGTCGCGTGCGTTGCGTTCTCACCAGATGGCGGCACGTTAGCAAGTGGTGGTGGAAGATGGAACAAAACGATTCAATTGTGGGATACAGAGACGGGAAATCATATACGGACGCTTAGGGGGCATAAGGCAAGTGTCACTTCCATCGTATTTAGTCCTGATGGAGAAATGCTTGCCAGCGGTGGTGGCTGGGAAGACAACACGATTCGATTATGGCATGTGGAAACTGAGTACCCAATCGCTAATTTCGCAGCGCATAAAGGTTGGGTGAAGTCTGTTGCCTTCTCTCCAGATGGGACGACGTTTGTAAGTGCGGGTGTGGATGACACGATCCAATTGTGGAACCCACATACCGGTGAACATAAAGCAATCCTCACAAAACACACGAGTGGGGTCAATTGGGTGGCATTCTCCCAAGATGGGCAGAGGCTTGCGAGCGCAAGTGATGACAACACCGTTCGATTGTGGGACCTTGACGGGACATACGCATTCGGTGAAATCCGTTGCCTTCTCTCCAGATGGTAGAACACTTGTCAGTTCGGGCGAAGATCAGGTGATTCAGTTTTGGGATCCTGTCACTGAGCAACACAAAGCGACCCTCACCGGACACACGCTGTCGGTTAATGCGGTTACATTCAGTCCAGATGGGAAAACTCTTGCCGGTGCGAACGATGACAAATCAATCTATTTGTGGGACGCACACACCGGACATCTCCAAAATACCCTCACGGGGCACGGCGGACGGATCCTTTCCGTTGCGTTTTCTCCAGATGGTGAGACACTCGCCAGCGGTGGAGGAAACCCTGATACCGCAATTCATTTCTGGGATGCACACACAGCGCAACCCAAGGCGACCATTATAGGTCATAAGTATGGTATTGAGTCTCTCGTGTTTAGTCCGGACGGTAACACCTTGGTAAGTGCAAGTTGGGACAACACCGTTCGATTGTGGGATGCTCAGACAGGCGCAAATAGAGCAATACTCGGGGATACACAGGATGTCTATGCTGGCTTGCCAGCGGCGGTAAAAATACCACAATTCACTTATGGGATGTAAGAACTGCGCGACGCCAAGCGACTTTGAAAGGACATACAGAACCTGTTCAAGCTATTGTATTTAGTCCAGATGGTAACACACTCGTTAGCGCAAGTCGAGATAGAAGGATCCGATTGTGGGATATACAGACGGAACAGCCCAAGGCGACTTTCGCAGGGAATTTGGGTCCGATCGAGTCCCTCGCGTTCTCTGCGGATGGACGCATACTTGTGAGTGGAAGCTGGAACAGTACAATTCGGTTGTGGGATGTAGACAGTGGGCGTCGCTTAGGAATGCTTACGGGACACACGAACAGGGTTAACGCCCTCGCGTTCTCTGTGGACGGTCGGACGCTTGTCAGCGGGAGTGACGATGGCACGGTTTTGCTGTGGGACTTCACGCAATTTCTCCTACAAATACCGGGGGATGTCAACAGTGATGGGGTCGTGAACGTCCAAGATTTGGTGTTGGTGGCATCGAACTTTGGGCAAACCGGCGGGGATACTGCCGATGTCAATAGTGATGGGGTCGTGAATGTTCAGGATTTAGTATTGATTGCATCATATTTCGGGCAGGATTAACAGGAATCGACAAAAACCTTTATCGTAATAATTTGGAGAACGTTTATTGTGTCAACACTACCGCGCGTTCGCGTCGCTTTCTATGGATGTGGAAACTTCGCGAACCGAACCCGAATCCCGAACCTATTACAGACAAATTCGGTGGATATTGTCGCTGCGTGCGATAGCAGCTCACAAGTGGCACAGGAAACCGCCAAACGTTTCAAGATTCCGAGCGTCTACCAAGACGCACACGAAATGCTTGACACTGAGGCAATTGACGTGCTATACTCTATCGTACCGGCGTATGTGCGAACCAACGTTGAGTCAACTGCTGCAGAAAAGGGTATCCACATCTTCAGTGAGAAGCCTCAGGCACTCACGATGCAGGTGGCACACCGGATCAACAGTGCCATTCAGCAAGCAGGAGTTATCAGCACGGTTGGATTTCGCGAACGGTATCGTCCAATCTTCCAAGAAGCACGCCGATATTTGCGCGACAAACACGTCGTGCATGTTCGGTTTCAGAGTTTCGGGGGCTTACCACCTTCGACAGACGGTGGACCCAAAACATGGTGGGAAGAGATGGACAAATCTGGCGGAAGTGCCCTTGATTGGGGGGTTCACGCAACCGATTACACCCGATTCATGACTGGATTGAACGTTGACAAGTCCCAAGCGTTTTATTGTGAACGTCCGGCTTATGCGAGTGCTCTGTCTACGAGTTTCAATTACTGTCTTGAGAACGGTGCTACGATGACACTCAACTTTGTCGCAGCCGGTCCGGGTCCGAAAGCTGAACCGAGATTTACTATCTTCTATGAAGGCGGATGCCTCGAAATTCACGGATACGATAGGATTGTGGTAAATGGCGAGGTCCTTTACCAAGCCGACGAATTCGACCCGTGGTTGGAACAGGACAAAACCTTTATCCGCGCCGTTCAGTCTGCGGATCCGAGTCTTTTGCAGAGTGATTATTATGATGGACTTTTCTCTTTAGCCCCTATTTTAGCGGGGTGGGAGTCCTCCCGACGCGGCGGAGAATGTATTGATGTCGCAGCATTCATGGATGATATATATTGACGGACGAATGGAGACATGGATGGAGAACCGCCTTCCAATCTTTGGCTCTTTAGAAACGTAAAAATTCCCAAACCCAGCCACGAGTTAACCGAAAACCTGCAAGAACAACGGACGCAGCAGTCCAGGAGGCCATCATTAAAAAAATGGATGCAAAATTGAAAAAAATTCAGATTACACCAATGAAATTCGATAAACAGGGCGAAATACAAAAAGAAGAATTCGCCACACTCACCATCGAAGTACCGATGGATAGCACGGGACAACGTGCCGCAATTATAGAGTTGTGTGAGCTCCTTGACCAAGAATGGGTTATTGTTAACGTTGAAGGCAAAACAGTTGTCGCTGTCAACACTGCTTGATGTTTTGCACAAGCATGCGGGGCCCTTTTGTGGCAAAGGAAAATCTTCATAATCGCACAGATCCTCAGTAGCGTCGGACTTCACCGAAAACCATCATGAAACGAAGTGGAGTGATTTAACCATCAACTCGTGCTTTAACATTTATAACGGAGTGTTTTTGCTTGGGTGTTTCTTCAAGTTGATGGTTAACAGGAGCCCATAGTTAAAAGAATGAAAAAGAAATTGCTTTTTACACCCGGTCCCACGCCGATTCCGCCTGAAGCCCTATTGGCGATGGCGCAACCGATTGATTACCACCGCAGTGATGCCGCTATAACACTCATTAAAGATGTTCTTGAAAAACTCAAACACGTTTTCCAAACCGAGAATGATGTCCTCTTTCTAACATCGTCCGGAACCGGTGCTATGGAGGGCGCAGTCGTGAATCTGTTATCTCGCGGAGACAAAGTCATTGTCATCCAGAGCGGTAAATTCGGGGAACGATGGAACGACATTTGCATCGCTTATGGAATCGAAGTGATCCGGATTGACGTGACATGGGGCGATTCTGTTGAACCGCAGGCAATTGAGATGCTCCTAACGGAGCATCCAGATGTGAAAGCGGTGTTTGCAACGCTCTGTGAGACATCGACCGGTGCTTTGCACGATATTGAGGCGTTGGCGAGTCTAACGCGAGTTCGTCCAACACTCCTCGTTGTTGATGCTGTCAGTGCCCTCGCTGCCGACGATTTACAGATGGATAATTGGGGGGTGGACGTTGTTGTTTCCTGCTCGCAGAAAGGATTGATGACACCGCCCGGTCTGGCGTTTGCTGCGCTCAATCAACGGGCATGGGATGCCGTTGCGTGTTCTGACCTTCCGAAATACTATTTTGACTTCCGAAAAGCGCACCAGAGCGGTTTGGAGGGGTCTGTCCCCTATACACCAGCGATAACACTGCTGACGGCACTACAATGTGCCTTAAATCGCATTTGTGCAGAGGGTATCCGCAATACCATTGCCCGACACAATCGTTTGGCGGTCGCGACCCGAAGTGCGGTTAAAGCACTCGGTCTCTCCCTTTTTGCCGCCTCTCCTGCGAATACTTTGACCTCTATTCGCTTACCAGTAGAAATTGATGGAAAGGCGTTTATCAATCTGATGCGCGACACTTATGGTGTCACCTATGCAGGCGGTCAGAGTCAGTTAAGCGGAAAAATCGTCAGGATTGCACATCTCGGCTGGATGAATGAGAACGATGCTATTGTTGCTATCTCCGCCTTCGAGCGGGGTCTCAGCTCCATCGGATATGAAGTTCCACTGGGTGCTGGCGTTACGGCTGCACAGGAAGCTTTTAAATGTTCGTGAGGCGAGAAATGAGGCGTTTTTTAATTGAGGCTTTCCTCTTGTATCCGCCTGTGTGTTTTGCTTGGGGTATTTGATAGGGTGTTTCTGCGTATTTCTGCGTATTGTTGCAGGCTGCTATCTTGGATGGAATGAAAAACCGTAGCCTGTAATGAAATTAGGTTCTCCTTAAATTGCATAATTTGTCTTTGCTTTACATTTGGAGGGCGGGTATACGGGAAGGTAGGTCATTATCCACGCCCACCTGACCGGACCGCAAGGAAAATTAAAAACACACTTTTTGATGCATCTTACGAACACCGAAAAAAGCCGCTATTGACCCAAACGCTTGAGCGTCTGCGTCCCATCTATAGTAAGTCTGAATTGAACGTTTTACGTATTGACAGTATGAGTCGAGAGGGTTTAGCACAACGCTCTGGACGCGGATTTGTCAATCGCGATATTCTTGAAACCGTGCTCGGCAATTTGTTGGAATGTGTCGCACCGGGATCGCATAACGCACCGCAGCTGCGTAACCAAAGACGTGAACTCTCAGCAGCGATTGAAGAGGTGGCCGACCAGTTATATGCGATGGTAGCACAATCGTTTTTGGCTGTTACGGACGAAACGCGCCTCGGTGCTGCGCTTGAAACCGCTTTTTCGCTCCTCTGGGAACTGCCACGTCTCAAGAGTCGCGCGCTCTGGAATCGCTTCGCCTCTCTTAAAGATCCCGCTGTCTGGGATGCCTATCTTCTCCACACAGGTATCTCGCGCGAAAAACTCGCCGCACTTGATTTTCGTTCTCAAGTTGATACCGCAATTCAGGAACGAACCTTTGAACCCTACCAAGACTTTCTGGGGAGTTTGAATCTCGCATCTGTTTTGGATTATCAACTCCAATTGGTAGGAAGTACGTATCCCGGTTGGCGAGTGCTTTTTTACCACGATGTCGCACACGCTTTAACACGAAGCGATGACCTTGAGGAGAGTCCAAACATTCATAGAATCCCGGTCCCGTTGTTGCCGCGCGCCATCTCGGAGCTCGGTGGACGCTACTATCAAGCCGATTTACATCCAGAAACACAGATAGGCGATGCCAATTTCTTAGAACATCCGCATCGCGGTGTAACCACTGGACAGACGGGCATCATCGGGTGCGGGTGCGTTATCTATCCAAGCACATTCGGTGGATTGAGTGTCAAAGTAAAACAACGACATCCTGTCATCGGCGATTTTGTCGAAATTGGCACAGACACCAGCCTGCTCGGACCCGTCCAGGTTTCTGACTATTCCACGGTCGGGACGAACACCGAGATTTATGGATTTGTTGAAATTGAACAGCGGTGTCGCATCGGTTCATCAGTCGTCATTGGAACAATCCGCGGCGCGGCGGAGCATCCCGGAAGAATCTATATCGGGGATGAGGTGCGCATCGGAGATGGCACAGTCATTGAAAATACATCAGAAATGGACCTAATTATACCCAACCGCTCGCAGATTCCCGCGCGAAGCCACGTCGCAAACGACGGGTTTGGGTTCCCTCGATATGTTACAGAAAGATAGTAGGCAGACTCCGTTATGCCGTTAAACCTTTGGATTTATTGCTAATGAGGTTTCAAACCTCGCCAGCATTCTGGACGAATTAACAATATGACAAAAATAGAACGCGCTTTAATCAGCGTCTACGACAAAACGAACCTTTTAGATATAGCCAATGCTCTTGCACAACGCGGTGTGGAAATTCTCTCTACCGGCGGCACAGCCAGACACCTGCGAGATGCTGGAATTGACATCCTTGATGTTTCTGACTACACTGGCTTTCCTGAAATGCTGGATGGTAGAGTCAAAACGCTCCATCCCAAAATTCATGGTGGACTCCTTGCGGATTGGGATAACCCTGAGCACAATTCCCAAGCGGCGGCACACGGCATTACCTCCATTGACATGGTGATATGTAATTTGTATCCATTTGAGGCGACCGTCGCTCAGCCTAACGTGACGCTTCCCGAAGCGATTGAAAACATCGACATCGGGGGGCCGACGATGATTCGTGCCGCAGCGAAAAATTATCGGCATGTCGCTGTCCTCACAATGGCGAGTCAATACTCCGAAATTATCGCCGATTTGGATGAAAATGATGGATGTCTTTCGGAAGAGAGGCGATTTGAGTTAGCGAATGCAGCTTTTGCCCATACCGCGCACTATGACACCGCAATCGCTGCCTACCTCGTTGACGTAGATTCACAATCAGATGGATTTGCCACTGACCTGACACTCCGTTTCAAGAAGGAGCGCACACTCCGTTATGGCGAAAACCCACATCAACGCGCCGCTTTCTACAAAACTGAAGCCAGTCCAGGCGCAGCCGCTGCATGGGCAAACCAACTCAGTGGACAATCGCTCTCCTTCAATAACCTCCTCGATTTAGAAGCCGCTTTAGAGATCGTCAAGGACTTCGAGACTCCTGCTTGTGCGATTATCAAACACAATAACCCGTGTGGGCTTGCGACGGCAGACAACCTGCAAGATGCCTTCGCGAACGCATTGGAATGCGATCGGACTTCCGCTTTCGGTTCGATTGTCGGGTTAAATCGCAAGGTGACACTCCAGACCGCAAACATCATTCGCGAAGCTGCAAATGCAGGTGTGAAGATTGACGCAATTATCGCACCGAGTTATACCGAAAAGGCGCTGCGAGCTTTGTCTCGTGTTAAACGCCGACCGATTCTCGAAGCTGGATCGCTATCGACAACGGAACCTATCTTGCAGATTCGCAATATTACCGGTGGTGTACTCGTCCAAGACCCGGATGTTCATGACTTAGAGGCTAACGATTTAGTGGTCGCGACCTCCCGTGCGCCAACGGAAGAGGAAATAAAATCTCTCCTTTTTGCGTGGAAGGCGTGTAAACATGTCAAATCGAATTGCATCCTGCTTGCTAACGGCACACAAAGCGTTGGTATCGGAGCAGGACAGATGAGTCGCGTGGATGCCGCGATCATCGCTATCCGAAAGGCGGGTGAAAAGGCGAAGGGAGCAGTGTTAGCCTCGGATGCCTATTTCCCATTCCCCGATGGTGTTGAAATCGCCGGTGAGGCGGGTATCAGTGCTATTATTCAGCCCGGTGGTTCTGTCAATGATGCCCCTGTCATTGAAACAGCAGACGCTTACGGCATAGCAATGGTGCTGACGGGTGTACGCCATTTCAGGCATTAGTAACGCTTAGGTGGTCAGAAAAGCACTTGTATAACCTGTATACATGGCGGAATTGGAAATCCGATAGGTTTTGTGATATTCTATGCCAAGGAAAATACGACAACTCATCGCCGACTTGAGAAAAGCAGAAAAGCCGGTTTTGTAAATACAGGTGGAAACGGAAGCCATCGGAATTTCAGACATCCGAAAGGCCCACGGGTTACGATTTCTGGAAAACTCTGAGATGACGCCAAGCCTTTCCAAGAAAATTTAATCAAAAGAAGAATTGAGGAGTCTCAAAGATGATTGGAAGTGCGAAGTACATCAAAATCGTTCAATGGTCAGACAAAGACGAATGCTTTATTGGGTATTGTCCGGGAATCATCGGTCCCTGCGCCCATGGCACTGATGAAGTCGAGGTGTATCGGCAGTTATGCGAGATCGTTGATGAGTGGATAGAAATCTTTCACCGCGACAACGAGGCACTCCCTCCCCCAACTATCGGTAAAAATATTGAGGAATTTCTAAACGGAACTTAGAGTGACTACAATGAAAACGTATGCATTTCAAGTTGTCTTAGAAAAGGACAAGTGGCCCGATGAACCAGATGAAAACGCTGTCTGGCGGGCGTATATTCCCGCTTTAGAGCATAAAGGTGCATCAAGTTGGGGATATACGCAAAAAGAGGCTCTAAAGAATCTACAAGACGCTGTTGATCTTCTTGTTGAATATCTATTGGAGCAAGGAGAAGGAAGTGATTTTGAGTCGCTATTGGCGGAGAAAGAAAAAAGTTCATCTGAATCCGGCAGACACATTCAGGTCAGCGATGTCCCTTTAATCGCCGTAACAGTCTAATCTGGCTATTGATTATGATCGGTTACGCTCACTCAGAATTAACGAAAAATCGGTTTGGGTTTACGTCAAAAACCCTCTTATCTTGGAAATCCTAAAATCCTACAAATCCTGATTCAGACAATTGAAACAGACAAGAGGTCGAAAATTGCCTACGACATTAATGCTTCCATCCACAATAATTACAGGCGCGGGTGCATCTGAGAACGTCGGTGAACAGGCGAAACGGCTCGGCGCAACGAACGCGCTCATCGTGACCGATCCGGGCATCGCTAAAATCGGATACGCTGAGAAGATCGCCAAAAATTTGAATGATACCGGGATAGCGTCCTCCTGTTTTTCTGATGTCACACCCGATCCAACCCTACAGAATGTGCGAGATGGCTTAAAGCAATATGCTGATGAAGCCTGCGATGTGATTGTGAGCATCGGTGGCGGAAGTGCGATTGACTGCGGAAAAGGCATCGCCATGAAACTCACAAACGACGGTGACTTCGCCGATTACATGGGTGTGGACAATATCCCGAATCCGGGCGCGCCGCTCATCGCAATACCGACCACAGGTGGGACAGGCAGCGAGGTCTCGAAAGTTACTGTCATCACGGACACGGAATGGAATGTCAAGATGATGCTCAGTAGCCCGTGTCTGTTGGCATCTGTCGCCTTGGTGGATCCACTGTTATCTCTGACAACCCCGCCGCACCTAACCGCAGCAGTCGGTGTGGATGCATTGACGCACGCAATAGAGGCATATATCTCCAAACGTGCCCAACCGATAACGGACGCGCTCTCGTTGAAGGCGATTGATATGATCTCTGGTTCGCTTCGTCAGGCGTGGGCGGACGGTGAAAACATTCCCGCCCGCACGGATATGATGATCGGTGCCTCTATCGCAGGAATGGCGTTCAGCAATTCATCTGTGGCTTTAGTTCACGGAATGTCTCGTCCAATTGGCGCGTATTTCCATATCCATCACGGATTGTCAAATTCGGTGTTGTTACGGGATGTGATGGAATTTAGCGTCGTCGGTGCCCCAGCCCGCTTTGCTGATATTGCTTATGCCATGGGCGAGCCGATTGACGGCTTGTCCCCGATGGAGCAGGCGGACGCAGCGATTGATGCTGTGGAACGGCTTGTCACCGATATTCAGATGCCACGACTCGGTGAAATTGGCATTGACAGAGAGAAGTTCGAGGAGGTCATTGAACAGATGGCGAAGGACGCGATTGCAAGTGGAAGTCCTGCTAACAATCCACGGCAAGCGACGGTTGAAGAGATCGTCGCGCTCTACCGTCGATGTTTTTAAAGAAAGGAATGAATTGTGAACAGACTTAAAATCGTTGTTCCGGGTGATTCACCACCACAAATCCAAGGTTCGCCGCATCTGGAACGTCTCGAACCCTATGGCGATGTCGTTCTTTATACTGACCGGCCCGAAACCCCCGAAGAGCAAATTCGACGTGCCGGAGATGCAGATATCCTCATTAATTCACGCGGCATCGTCAAATGGCCCGCGGAAATTTTGCGCCAACTTCCCAATCTCAAGTTGATTTCGCTTTGCTCTATCGGCACTGATATGATTGGACTTGATGAAGCAAGAAGGCGTGGGATTACCGTTTGCAATCAACCCGGACGGACCGCCCCAGTTGTAGCAGAACACGGGTTTGGACTGATGTTCGCACTCGCCAAACGAGTCGCATTCCTGACAGCGTCTATGAAGACGGGCGGATGGCCCCGTATGGATAACATCTACCTTCAACGGAAAACCTTGGGAATTATAGGCACTGGGCATATCGGCGCAGAGATGGCACGTCTCGGAAGCGCAATCGGGATGAACGTTATCGCCTGGACATATCACCCTTCGACGGCACGCGCAGAAGAATTAGGCGTTCAGTTTGTTTCTCTGGATGAACTACTCCAGACTGCTGATGTTGTGAGTCTGCACGTCAGGCTAACAGAGGAGAGTCACCATCTCATTGGGGAACGGGAGCTCGGGCTGATGAAACAGGGCACGCTCCTAATCAACGTCGCACGTGGTGGTGTAATTGATACAGAGGCGTTGATTGCAGCTTTGAACGGTGGGCACCTCGGTGGTGCCGCTATTGATGTGTATGATCAGGAACCACCCCCTGCAAATCACCCGCTTTTGGATTGCGAACAGGTAGTTTTGACCCCTCATTGTGCGGATATGACACCTGAAGGCGTTGAACTCCTTAACGAGGGCGCGGTGGATAATATCATCGCTTTTCTGGAAGGCACACCGCAAAATGTAGTTGTCTAATAGCCATCAGCCAGTAGGGGTAGGTCTTGTGCCTACCCGTAGGGGTAGGTCTTGTGCCTACCCGTAGGGGTAGGTCTTGTGCCTATCCAAAATCAATAAGAGAAAATTAATGCCCAACTACCAGCAAGCCAAAGAAACCGAAAGGAAATGTAGTGGATGCCTAATAGTCGAGAGCCAGTAAAAAATATCGGAGTTGATACGGGTGGCACCTTCACAGATATTGTGATGCGTATGAATGGCGACTTATTCACGCACAAAGTCCTATCCACGCCGCAGAATCCCGCCCTCGCCGTAATAAAAGGTGTGCGTGAAATCTTGCGTATGCACGACACTGATACTGAACAACTCGACGTTGTCCACGGATCGACGGTAGCAACGAACGCACTTCTTGAACGCAGAGGCGCGCGTATCGCCCTCGTCACGACGAAAGATTTTGAGGACATTTTAGAGATAGGCAGACAAGCGCGTCCAAACCTCTATGATTTTTTTGTGGAACGTCCCGCGCCTCTTGTCACTGCCGATAGACGCTTCGGTATATCAGAACGCACGCTGCACACAGGTGAAATTCAAACCGCAATTGAACCAAGCGATTTAGAAGCACTTGTGTCCGAACTCGATACATTGGAACTCGATGCTATTGCTGTCTGTTTCCTCTTTGCCTACGTCAACCCGCAGAACGAACAGACGGTTGCGAAACACCTCGCACGACTTGATATACCCGTTTCATGTTCACACGAAGTCTTACCAGAATATCGAGAGTATGCGCGGTTCAGCACGACTGTAGCGAACGCGTACATCCGTCCTACCTTGGAACGACATCTCTCTACGCTTATGGATTCTGACTTGCTGCGCAGCTTTAACGAAACCGTAGCCCCTAATGAAATGGAGTGCGACTCGAACACGAAAAACATCGAGAAACAAAAAACCGATACCTATCCGCAAGGTAAAATTAAAAAATCGTTCCGTTTGATGCTCTCCAACGGGGGTTGTATCTCTGCTGAGATTTTTCAGCGTAGCTTGCAAGCTGAAAACTTGCGATACAGAGGTGAATCCGCGGGTATCCGCACTGTCCTTTCCGGTCCCGCCGGTGGTGTTATTGGCGCGTATCAAATCGCCAAAACCGCTGGCTACGACCAAATCATCACATTTGATATGGGGGGCACTTCAACCGATGTGAGTCTCTGCAATAGCGGTATCTCCCTCACAACCGAGAGCACGATTAGTGGACTCCCGATCAAAGTTCCATTGATTGATATTCACACCGTTGGTGCGGGCGGTGGTTCTATTGCGACTGTAGATGCGGGGGGCGCACTCCGCGTCGGACCAGAGAGCGCAGGAGCAAATCCAGGTCCCATCTGCTACGGAAATAACGGAGAAGATGTCACGGTAACCGACGCGAACCTCTACTTAGGACGTATCGCGGCGACCCAGTTTTTAGGGGGGGCGATGTCCCTTGATGCCGATAAAACCCGAACACACATTGAAGCGTTTGCGAAGCGTCTTGGCATTCCATCGATGCAAGCGGCGGATGGCGTTCTTAAGGTTGCCAACGCGGCTATGGAGCGCGCCATCAAGGTTATCTCTGTCGAGTGCGGGTTTGATACGCGCGATTTCACGCTCATCTCCTTCGGTGGTGCTGGTGGTTTGCATGCCGCATTTATGGCAGAGAATCTCGGCATCGAAACAGTGCTTATTCCACCAAATGGCGGTTTGCTTTCTGCTTACGGGATGCTCTTTGCAGATGTCGTTAAAGACTACTCACAGACAGTGCTATGGCAGTTTGAAAAGAACAGTGAGGATAGTGGAAGTTTTATTGAAGCGTTGAACACCGGTTTTGACCCGCTCTTGACCCGCGCCGAGAATGAAATGGCAATGGAGGGCTTCGCCCCGCATCAGCTTAAAATTGACCGTTCGCTCGATATGCGGTATCAGGGACAGTCTTATGAGTTGAATATCCCGTGTTTTACCGCAGAACAGATGCCTTCAAACCAGATGGTTGGAACCCTTGTTGAAAGATTTCACGCTGCACATGAGCACCGATTTGGCTATGCCCGAACCGATGCTCCAGTGGAAGTGGTGAACTTACGACTTACAGCCACTGGAGAGACCGATAAACCTCCCATCCAATCAGTCCCACTCGCCGATACTGATGCCTCTGAAGCGTTTACTGTCCAAAATCCTGTTATCTTTGAGGGCGAGGCACTCCCAACCGATTTCTACCGCCGTGAGGCGTTGCGTCCCGGCAATCAAATCGCAGGTCCTGCGATTGTGACAGAATTTAGCGCGACGACGGTAATACCCCCAAATTTCTCCGCCGTTGTTGATGTTTACCAGAATCTTATTTTGGCTAAAAAGTAGAGATAGGCAAATTCCTTTGACACGGTGCCTCTTGTTTGGTATACTTTCGACACGAAATGGAGGGCAGTTCTACGGGAAGGCACTCTATCTGTCAAACCACCCTGACCGAACCGCAAGGTATAATTAAAATATGAAGATTACAGATGTGAAAACGATTCTGACCGCACCGAATGGAACTCGGCTTGTCGTTGTTAAGATTGAAACGAGTGAACCCGGTTTATACGGAATCGGGTGTGCGACATTTACACAGCGTCCACTCGCTGTAGCAACCGCAGTCGATGAGTATCTCAAGCCCTTTCTCATTGGGAAAGATCCGACGAACATAGAGG
Source organism: Candidatus Poribacteria bacterium (assembly GCA_021295715.1). Taxonomy (NCBI): domain Bacteria; phylum Candidatus Poribacteria; species Candidatus Poribacteria bacterium. Next base: position 55,207 of record JAGWBV010000024.1, read on the forward strand.
ACATCTTCCAAACCAGTTTCGTCAGTTCCTATTGGCGAAATGGTCCAGTGCTGAACAACGCACTCAGCGGTGTGGACATCGCCTTATGGGACATCATGGGCAAGCGTGCTAACATGCCTGTCTACCAACTACTTGGGGGTAAATGCCGAGAGGCGGCGACGCTTTATGCCCACGCAGGTGGTGGCACTTTTGAGGAGGTAGAGGAGAGCATCCGCGGTTATATGGAGCAAGGCTATCGCTATGTCCGGGCACAGGTCGCAATACCAGGGTATTCGACCTATGGCGCAGGCGGTGGAAAGCGGAGTTCACCCGCTTTTGAACCGACCCCTTATGTCAATACTATCATCAAACTCTTCGATCATTTACGAACACATCTCGGCGAAGAGGTAGAACTCCTACACGACGTGCATGAACGCATTCCGCCCATCCAAGCAATTAATCTCGCCAAAGGACTCGAACCGTATAACCTTTTTTTCCTTGAAGACCCGTTTGCCCCTGAGGATGTTGACTATTTCCAACTCATGCGTCAACAGACGAGTATCCCAATTGCGATGGGTGAATTGTTCAACAACCCGAACGAATACGTCCACCTTATCAAGGATCGGCTTATCGATTTTATCCGGGTGCATATCTCACAAATCGGGGGTATCAGTCCTGCACGTAAACTCGCAGCGTTCTGTGAATTCTTCGGTGTCCGCACCGCATGGCACGGTCCTGGGGATGTCTCGCCGGTCGGTCATGCCGCCAACGTTGCGCTGGATCTCGCGTGCTATAACTTCGGGATTCAGGAGCAGCACGTCTTCGGTGAAAACACGAAAGAGGTCTTCCCCGGTTGTCCCGAAATTCGGGATGGCTGTTTTTGGGTAAATGAGGCACCGGGTCTCGGTATTGATGTGGATGAAGAGCTCGCGGCACGATTCCCATTTCCAGAGGATCCACTCAACGGCGGTTGGGCACCCGTGCGGCGGATGGACGGCACAGTTATCCGACCATAGGTGTCGATTTTAGGAAAAATATAAATCTCAATCCCAGGCATGGTAGGTGCGGTTAGAAACCGCACCATAGGTGTCAATTTAGTAGGAATAAGTATGTTTTTGGTGTAAAACAGAAATACCTCTT